>DASWVA010000627.1:0-3012 GCA_036401415.1 Streptosporangiaceae bacterium | reverse complement strand
TCCTGCCTCCCCCGGGCTCTCCGGGCCGGCGGCTGCAGCGGGAACGCCAGCGCCAGTACCCCGTGAGCCCCGACAGTCTCTGCGGTCCGGGAGGCCACCCGCGCGCCGTTGCTACGCCCGCCCACGATCAGCGGCCACGTGGCGGACCTCGCCGGGCCAGGTGCCGCCGCAGGTCCGGCGGAACGCAGCCAGCTCATGATTTCGATCCAGGCTTCGTCCTGGCGGCCGGCGCTGCCGGGGGCGCGGCCACCGCGTACACGATAGGGCTGGGTCACCAGCGCGACGCCACCGCCAAGCCTGGTGGCGGCGTCGCGGGCGGCGAGCAGGTCCGGCGCGTTGACTGTGCCGCCGGCGCCGTGGGTCAGGGCCATGACAAACGGGACCGCACCCGGGCCAGGCGCGGTCCAGTCCACCAGCGCAGGCCCGCAGCGGGTGGCGACTTCCAGCGAGGTCACGGCGTCAGGCGTTGAGCAGCTTCTTGAGGAACTGGCCGGTGTAGCTCTCCTCCACCTCAGCCACCCGCTCGGGAGTGCCGGTGGCGATGATCGTGCCGCCACCGGAACCGCCTTCGGGGCCGAGGTCGATGAGCCAGTCGGCGGTCTTGATCACGTCGAGGTTGTGCTCGATGACGATGACCGTGTTGCCGGTGTCGACCAGCCGCTGCAGCACACCGAGAAGCTTGCGGATGTCCTCGAAGTGCAGGCCGGTGGTCGGCTCGTCCAGTACGTAGATGGTGCGGCCGGTGGCCCGGCGCTGCAGCTCGGTGGCCAGCTTGACCCGCTGGGCCTCCCCGCCGGACAGCGTGGGCGCGGGCTGGCCCAGCCGGACGTAACCCAGACCCACGTCAACCAGCGTCTTCAGGTGCCGGTGGATGGCCGGGACCGGCTCGAAGAACTCGGCCGCTTCCTCGATCGGCATGTCGAGAACCTCGGCGATGGTCTTGCCCTTGTAGTGCACCTGGAGTGTGTCGGTGTTGTACCGGGCGCCGTGGCAGACCTCGCAGGGTACGTACACGTCGGGCAGGAACTGCATCTCAATCTTGATGGTGCCGTCGCCGGAACAGGCTTCGCAGCGGCCGCCCTTGACGTTGAACGAGAACCGGCCCGGCTGGTAGCCGCGGATCTTGGCCTCGGTGGTCTGCGCGAACAACTTCCGGACGTGGTCGAAAACGCCGGTGTAGGTGGCCGGGTTGGAACGCGGCGTCCGGCCGATCGGCCCCTGGTCGACGTGCACCACCTTGTCCAGCTGATTCATGCCGGTGATCCGGGTGTGCTTGCCCGGTACCGTGCGGGCACCGTTCAGCTCCTTGGCCAGCGCGTGGTAGAGGATCTCGTTGACCAGCGTGGACTTGCCCGACCCGGACACGCCGGTCACCGCGACCAGGCAGCCGAGCGGGAACGTGACGTTGACGTTGCGCAGGTTGTGCTCGCTGGCTCCCTTGACCACGATCTCGCGGTTGCGGTTCGGCTTGCGCCGCGCTTCCGGCACCGGGATCGAGGCCCGGCCGGACAGATAGGCCCCCGTGAGCGAGCGCTCGTTCTCGATCAGCTCCTTGACCGTTCCGGACACCACCACCCAGCCGCCGTGCTCGCCCGCGCCGGGGCCGATGTCCACCACCCAGTCGGCGGCCCGGATAGTGTCCTCGTCGTGTTCGACCACGATCAGCGTGTTACCCAGGTCGCGGAGCCGCAGCAGCGTCTCCAGCAGCCGGTTGTTGTCCCGCTGGTGCAGCCCGATGGACGGCTCGTCCAGCACGTAGAGCACGCCGACCAGGCCGGACCCGATCTGGGTGGCCAGCCGGATGCGCTGGGCCTCGCCACCGGCCAGCGTGGCCGAGGCCCGGTCCAGGCTCAGGTAGTCCAGGCCCACGTCGAGCAGGAAGCCAAGCCGGGCGTTGACCTCCTTGAGGATCTGCGCCGCGATCTGCCGGTCCCGGTCGGACAGGCTGAGGTCCAGCATCAGCTTGGCCATCTCGCCGATGGGCAGCCGGCAGAGGTCCGCGATCGTCCGCTCGTCGATGGTCACGGCCAGCGCGATCGGCTTGAGCCTGCTCCCCTGGCAGGCAGGGCACGGGACCTCGCGCATGTACCCGGCGAACTTCTCCCGGCTGGTGTCAGTCTCCGCCTCCGCGTGCCGCCGCTCGACGTACGGGATGGCCCCCTCGAACTGGGTGTAGTAGGAACGCTCACGGCCGTACCGGTTCTTGTACCTGACGTGCACCTGCTGGTCATAGCCGTGGAGCAGCGCGTTCCGGGCCTTGGCCGTCAGCCGCTCCCAGGGCGTGTCCAGCCGGAAGCCCAGCGAGTCACCCAGCGCCTCGACCAGGCGGGCGAAGTAGTCGCTGACGTGACCGCCGCTCCACGGCGCGAGCGCGCCCTCGTCCAGCGACCGGGCCGGGTCGGGCACGATCAGCTCGGGGTCAACCTCCATCCGGGTCCCCAGGCCGGTGCAGTCCGGGCAGGCGCCCCACGGAGAGTTGAACGAGAACGAGCGGGGCTCCAGCTCGTCGAACGACAGGTCGTCGTACAGGCAGGCCAGGTGCTCGGAGTACATCCGCTCCCGGTGCGGGTCATTCTCGGGCAGGTCCACGAAGTCGAGCACCACCACGCCACCGGACAGGCCGAGCGCGGTCTCCACCGAGTCGGTCAGCCGCCGCCGCGCGGTGTCCTTGACCGCGAGCCGGTCCACGATGACCTCGATGTCATGCTTCTCGTACTTCTTCAGCGTGGGCAGGCCGCCCGCCGCCGCATCATCGAGCCGGACCAGCTGACCATCGACCCGGGCCCGGGAGTACCCCTTGGTCTGCAGCTCCCGGAGCAGGTCGGTGTATTCACCCTTGCGGCCGCGGATCACCGGGGCCAGCACCTGAACCCGGATCCCGTCCTCCAGCTCGAGGACCCGGTCCACGATCTGCTGCGGGCTCTGCCGCGCGATCGGCCGCCCGCAGATCGGGCAGTGCGGCTTGCCGACCCGGGCGTACAGCAGCCGCAGGTAGTCATAGATCTCGGTGAT
>DASWVA010000626.1:0-6367 GCA_036401415.1 Streptosporangiaceae bacterium | reverse complement strand
TGAGCCCGGCGCCCCGCCGGGTCGCTTCGAGAGCCGCCGCCGTCTCGGGCAGGGCCAGCGGCGGCCCGTGCAGCCGGGCGGCCGGGATCGTGCCCGCCGCCAGCAGCGCCGCGGCCCGCCCGAACGTGTGCCGGACCGAGTTGACCCCCACGATGGTCAGCTCGCGGGCCACCACGTCGAACGGTGCGAACGGGAAGGTGGCGCTGGCCCCGCCAATGCCGAGCAGGACCAGCCGGCCCGTCCGCCGCAGGTGGGCCAGGCCGGTGGCGACCGCCTCGGGGTGACCGGTGCAGTCGGCCACTACGCTCCAGCCGCCGTCGGCGATCTCGCCGGCCGAGCCGGCGATGCGGCGGGCGCCGAAGTCCGGGGCCACCGCCCGCCGGTCGGCCCGCGGATCGACCACGTCCACCCGGGCCCCGGCCGCAGCGGCCAGCGCGGCCATCATCAGGCCGATCGGCCCGCTGCCCAGCACCAGCACGTCCTCGCCGAGCACCGGGCCGACCCGGTCCAGGGCATGCAGCACGCAGGCCAGCGGCTCGACCAGGCTGGCCAGATCCCCGGGCAGCCCGTCCGGCAGCGGCTGGCAGCGCGCCCCGTTCACCGCCACATACTCGGCCAGCGCGCCCGGCGCGGTGGTGCCCAGGCCGCCGCCGTTCAGGCACATGTTGGTCCAGCCCGCCCGGCAGGTCGCGCAGGCGTCGCAGTAGTCCATCGGGTCCACCGCCACCCGCTGGCCCACCCGGACGCCCCGGACGGCCGGGCCGGCCTCGACCACCGTGCCCCAGAACTCATGCCCGGGGATGACCGGGTAGTCCCGCACGGCGGCGTAGTCGCCGTCGAACACGTGCACGTCGGTACCGCAGATGCCGCAGGAGCCGACCTGGACGACGGCCTCGTGGTCCCGCGGCGTGGGGTCGGGCACCTCTTCCACCGACAGGTGACCGGGTCTGGTGATCAGCGCCGCCTTCACGAGGTGGCCCCGGCCGCCCAGAATGCGGACCGGCCCGCGTGCTCGTCGCCCGGGCGCAGCCCGTGGATCTCGGCCACGGCCTGCCGCGGGTCCGGCTCACCGAACACCAGCGAACCGGGCACCACGCCGTCCGCGCCCGCGGCCGCCAGCCCCGGGACCGTGCGCCGCCGGATCCCGCCGTCCACCACGACTTCCGGGCCGGCGCCGCCGGGCCGGGCCGAGACCAGCTCCCGGATGCGGCTGGCCGTGGCTGGGTCCTGGTCGCGGCCCTTGACCCCGATGACCGTGCCCATCAGCAGCACGCGGTCGATGTCCTGCAGGTACGGCCCCGCGTGGCTGACCGGTTCGTGCAGCTCCAGGCCGAGCGAGGCCCGGCAGCCGTGGTCCCGGATCCGCGCCAGCGTCGCCCCGACGTCGGGGCAGGGGCCGCTCTGCACGGTGATCATGTCGGCGCCGGCCTCGGCGAACCGGCCGGTCCAGTAGTCGGGATCGGTCACGTTGAGGTGAACGTCCAGCACCGCGGCGGTGCGCTGGCGCAGGGCCGCCACGTGCGCCGGGCCGAACAGCAGGTCGCGGACGTCGTGCCCGTCGAAGACATCGAGGTGGAAGCCGTCCACCACGTCGCCGAGCAGGTCGGCGGCCGCCCCCAGGGCCAGCAGATCCGCCGACCACAAAGACACGTACGCCTTCACGCGCCGGCTCCGGTGGCCGTCTTCACCGCCTCGCGGGCCAGCCGCTCGACATCGTCGGCCCCCGGGGTCAGCGCGTCCAGCAGGCCCGGGGCGTGCGGGACCGGCGCGAACGGGGCGCCCACCCGCAGCACCGGCGCGTCCAGCTCCCCGAACAGGCTCTCCTGCAGGGCCGCGGCGATCTCGGCCCCGATCCCGCCGTGCCGGTAGTCCTCGGCCGCCACCACCAGGGTCCGGGTGCGCCGCACCGACTCCTCCACCAGGTCGAGGTCGAGCGGCATCAGCGTGCGCAGGTCGATCACCTCGGCCTCGATCCCGTCAGCGGCCAGCCGTTCGGCCGCGGCCAGCGACTTGGCCGCCATCACGCCGTAGGCCACCACCGTGACGTCACGGCCGGGACGCCGGATCGCCGCCTGGCCGAACGGCACCAGATCGTCCGGCCCGCCCGCCTCGCCGCGGGCGCCGGTCTGCATCTTGTGCATGGCGAAGATCACCGGGTCCCCGCCCCGCAGCGCCGTCTTGATCAGCCCCTTGGCGTCCCACGGCGTGCTGGGGTAGGCCATCAGCAGGCCGGGCACGTGGCAGAACCAGCTCTCGATCGGGTTGTTGTGCTGGGCGCCGCCGCCCGCGAAGCCGGTGGTGCCCCGGACAACCAGGGGCACCGGGCGGCCCCACCAGTACCGGACCTTGGCCGCCTGGTTGACGATCTCGTCCATCGCGCCGAACGCGAAGTCCAGGAAGTTGAGGTCGACCACAGGCCGCAGGCCGTTCATGGCCGCGCCGACCCCGGCCGCCACCATCGCCGCCTCCGAGATGGGGGCGTTGCGCACCCGGCTCCGGCCGTACTGCGGGCCCAGCGAGGTCACCTGGGCCCAGTGGCCGCCCCGCTCGTACAGGTCGGTGCCCATCACGACGATGCTGTCGTCCCGGGCCATCTCCTCGGCCAGGCCGTCGCGGTAGGCGCGCGACAAGGTGGTCCGTTTACTCGCCACGGTGGTCACTGGGCTTCTCTCACCTTCAGCGGGGTGCCGGTCACACCGTCGGCGACCGTGGCCGGGTCGGGCAGGGGGGATGATTCGGCGTACGCGACCGCGTCCTTGACGCGGGCGGTGGCCTCGGCGGCCAGCTCGTGGAAGCCGGCCTCGTCCAGGTCACCGGATTTCTGCAGGGCGGCGCGCATCCGGGCGATCGGGTCCCGGTTGGTCTGCCACCACTCGACTTCCTCGGTGGTGCGGTACTGGCCGCGCTCGCCGATGTCGTGGCCGAGG
Organism: Streptosporangiaceae bacterium; assembly: GCA_036401415.1. Taxonomy (GTDB): domain Bacteria; phylum Actinomycetota; class Actinomycetes; order Streptosporangiales; family Streptosporangiaceae; genus Bog-532. The sequence goes on along the minus strand of DASWVA010000626.1, from coordinate 3,440 downwards.
TGGCGGTAGGTCAGGGCCTCGATGAACGTCGGGCCGCCGCCGTCGCGGGCCCGGTCGGCCGCTGCGGCCGCCGCGTGGTGCAGTGCGACCACGTCCTGGCCGTCCACCTGCACCACCGGCAGCCCGAAGCCGGACGCCCGGCTGGCGATCGACTCGCCCGCCATCGCGTCACCGACCGGGGTTTCCACCGCGTACCCGTTGTTCTCGCACACCGCGATCAGCGGGAGCTTCCAGGCCGCCGCCAGGTTCACGAACTCCCACACCCGGCCCGTGTTGGCCCCGCCGTCGCCGAAGAAGCCGGCCGCGCAGTGGCCGTCCTGGCGGTAGCCCTGGGCGAAGGCGGCGCCCAGGGCGATGCCGAGGCCAGCGCCGACGATCCCGTTGGACCCGTCGAACCCCACGGAGAAGTCGGCCAGGTGCATGTGGCCGCCGCGGCCGCCGGCGCACCCGGTGGCCCGGCCGAACAGCTCAGCCATGACCACCCGGGGGGCCATGCCCTTGGCCAGGGCGACGTGGTGGCTGCGATGGGATGCCGCCGCCACGTCCTCGGGACCGAGCACGGAGGTCACCCCGACGGCTACCGCCTCCTGGCCGGTGGCCGCGTGCATGCCGCCGGGAATCGCGCCCGACGTCGCCAGTGGTCCCGCCGTCGACTCGAACTCGCGGATGAGCAGCATCCGCGCCAGCCACTCCCGGGCCTGCGCCGCGGGGACGCCGCCGAGGTCGATGCCGGCGTCCTCACCCTCGGCCGGGACGGTATGCGCCCTCATTCGCCAGACTCGATCCAGGTCAGGACCGCCCCGGTCGTCACTTCGGCCTCCACGTCGAACAGGTGGGGACCAAGAACACCGCCGGCCGGGCTCTCCAGCGTCACCTCGGTCTTGGCCGTGTCGATCGACACCACCGGATCCCCTTCCGCCACCAGTTCCCCGGGCTGGCGGAGCCAGGCGACCACCACGCTCTCGGTGTCCGCCATGCCGTAGGACGGCATCTTCAGCTCAACTCTGGACACTCACGCTCTCCTTCAGTCCCCAATGGTCCCGCCGGCGTTCAGCGCCAGGTTCCCGCCGTCGACGGGGAGCACCACACCGGTGATCATGCTGGCCGCGTCGGAGGCCAGGAAGGCCACCGCCGCGGCGACTTCGGACGGCTCCACCAGCCGTCCCAGCGGGATGCCGCGCAGGAAGGTGTCCAGCAGGTGCCCCTCCTCGCTGGGCCGCTGGCTCAGCTGCTTCAGTCCCTCGGTGGCGATCTGGCAGGGCGCTACCGCGTTGACCCGGATGTCGTGCGGGCCCCAGACCACCGCCAGTTCCCGGGCCAGCTGGTTGACGCCGGCCTTGGTCACCCCGTACGAGAAGTTGCCGCGGCCCAGCGAGGTGACGCCGCCGATCGAGCTGACCATGACGATCGAGCCGGGCCGGCCCGCGTCCACCAGCCTGCGGCCGAACTCCTGGGCGCACTGAAAGTAGCCTTTGAGGTTGACCGCGAACGTCTGGTCCCACTCCGCCCCGGTGATCTTCAGCGACGGGCCGCGCCGGTTGACGCCCGCGTTGTTGACCAGGATGTCCGGCTGGCCGAAGGCGGCCTCGGCCCAGTCGAACGCCTCGGCCACCTGCGCCGGGTCGCTGACATCGCAGTCCCGGGCGCCTGCGGAACCGCCCGCGTCGGTGATTGCGGCCGCCACGGCCGTGGTGTCCGCCCCGGCCAGGTCGAGCAGGCTGATCCGGGCCCCCGCGGCGGCGAAGACGTCGGCCAGGGCGCGCCCGACGCCGCCGGCCCCCCCGGTGATGACCGCGTGCCGGCCGGTCAGGTCGACCAGCGGCTGTTTCACCGTGCCCGGTTCCGCGCTCATCGCCCGATCCCGGTCACCACGGGGTTCCGCAGGCAGCCGAGACGCTCGATCTCGACCTCCACGACGTCCCCGTCGTTCAGGAAGCGCGGTGGATTCTGGGCGCCGCCGATGCCCCCGGGGGTCCCGGTGGCGATGATGTCCCCGGGCTCGAGCGTCATCACCGCGCTGAGCTGGCTGACCAGCGCGGCCACGGAGAAGACCATGTTGGCGGTGCTGGAGTGCTGCACGGTGACGCCGTTGACCCGGGTTTCGATCTCCAGGTTCTGCGGGTCCGGCACGTCCTCCGCGGTGACCAGGAACGGTCCCACCGGCGCGAACGTGTCGAAGCTCTTGCCCAGCGTCCACTGGCTGGTCCAGCCCTGCACGTCCCGGGCGCTCACGTCGTTGACGCACAGGTAGCCGCCCACGTACGACAGTGCTTCGTCCTCCGGCACCGACCGGGCGCGCCGCCCGATCACCACCCCGAGTTCACCCTCGTAGTCCACCGACTTGCTCTGGGTCGGCAGCACGATCGGGTCGTACGGGCCGGTCAGGGTGTTGGGGAACTTGGCGAAGACCGTGGGCCTGGCCGGCAGCTCCTGCCCGGTCTCGGCGGCGTGGTCGCGGTAGTTGAGCCCGACGCCGATGATCTTCGACGGCCTGGGCACCGGGGCCGCCAGAGTGACCTGGTCCAGGCGGACCCGCGCGGTCTCCGGCGCGCTGGCGGCCAGCGCGGCCAGCCGCCCGGCCCGCTCCTCCGACAGCAGCGCGCCCAGGTCGGCGGCCAGCGGGGGACCGGCGATGGTCAGGTCGACCAGGGTGCCCGGCCCGGACAGCACCGCCGGGTGCGCGCCCCGCGGGCGCGCCGCCGGCGTCCCGCTGACCACGAAGTTACACAGCCGCATCGAGATCCTGCTCCTCATCGGCCGGACGATATGTGTGATTGATAGTCAATTGATTGTTGTCAACAATCGACGATCTATTCGTACACCATGAGCCAGCCGGGCAGCAAGAGCGGGCGGCCACCCGGCACGCCCGGATTTCATCCCTTCACCGCGCCCGCGGTCAGGCCCCGGACCACATAGCGCTGGACGCACATGTAGAAGATGACCGGCAGCAGTGAGAAGACGACCCCGGCCGCCTGCAGCTCGAAGATCGGCACGTCCTGCTGGCTGATGAAGGTGGCGATCCCCAGGCCGGCCGTGTACTGACTGCGGTTGGTGATCAGCGCCGACGCGAACAGGTAGTCGTTCCAACTGCCGAAGAACGCCACCACCGCCACAGCCACCAGCCCGGCCCGCGACAGCGGCAGCAGCAGCCGCCGGAGCACCCCCAGCCGGGTACAGCCGTCCACCATGCCGGCGTCGAGTACCTCGGGCGGCACGTTGTCGAAGGAGGACTTCAGGATCCACGAGCCCAGCGGGACGCTGAACGCGGCGTAGAGCACGGCCAGCATGGGCAGGTTGTTGGTCCACCCCATCGACCGGTAGAACTGCAGCTCCGGCACGATGATCATGGCGCCCGGCATCATCTGGGTGAACAGCAGCAGCAGGCCGAACACCAGCTTGCCGTGCCATTCCAGCCGCCCCAGCAGGTAGGCCCCGAAGGA
>DASWVA010000625.1:0-3207 GCA_036401415.1 Streptosporangiaceae bacterium | reverse complement strand
GCCCCGTCCAGCCACCGGCGGGTTAGACCAACGGAAAGAGCCAGCGCATCCCGGTCTCCCGCACCTTCGAGATCGGTTCCGGGCACGGAGAGCGGGAACAGGCTGCCTTCGGCGGGGACCCAGCGCGCCTGGTCCGGGTCGAACGGGAGCACCCGGCGACCGAGCAGGGCGGCGCCGAACGCGGGCGCGAACAGCCGGGCGGCCAGGCCCAGGTGGCTGACCGAGGCCGCGGCCCGGAACTCCACCTGGCCCGGGGCCAGGCCGCCCGCCCGGGCCAGCGCCGCCCGCACCTGACCGGCGCGTTCGCCCAGGGCGGCGGACGAGCCGAGCAGGTCGCTGAGCGGGCGCCAGGGTGCCGTCACCGGGCTGCCCGGGTCGTGGCTGCCGACCGCGAAGTACGGGCCGAGAGCCCGCAGTCCGGTCAGCATCACGGCCGCGGGATCGCCCATACGGGCATGCTAGGGCACGCTGCCCGCGTGGCCGGTATGGTGCCTTCATGACCGGGATCCAGCCCGAACTGTGGGTCGAGCGGGCGGCTGCGGCCGTGGCCTTCTACCAGAAGGCGTTCGGCGCCACCGTGCTGCACCTGGTCGGTGACGGCGACGACATCGTGGCCCAACTGGCCGTGGGCGACGCGGCCTTCTGGGTGTCGGCGGCCAGCCCGGACGACAAACGGTTCAGCCCGGCGGCGCTGGGCGGCGGCACCGGCCGCACCCTGCTGGTCGCCGACGACCCGGACGCGATGTTCGGGCGGGCCGTGACCGCCGGCGCCGTGGCGCTGGCGCCGGTGACCGACGAGCACGGCTGGCGGCTGGGCCGGATCATCGACCCGTTCGGCCACGAGTGGGAGATCGGCCGGCCGCTCGGTCCCTGGCCACCGGCTTAGCCGGCCCCGGCCCTGGTATAGCTGGCCCATGACCGATCTCATCGAACTGGCCGGCAAGACCGTGATCGTGACCGGCGCCTCCTCCGGCATCGGCGCGGCCACCGCCCGCCAGCTGCACGCCGCCGGGGCTCACCCGGTGCTGGCCGCGCGCCGCGCCGGCCGGCTGGACGCGCTGAGCACCGAACTCGGCGGGGCGCTGGCCGTGCCCACCGACGTGACCGACCCGGCCCAGGTGCACGCCCTGGTGGCCGCGGCCCTCGGCCGGCACCAGCGGATCGACGGGCTGGTCAACAACGCCGGCGTCAGCCTGCACGGGCCGCTGGACCAGGTGGACCTGGCCGGGTACCGCCGGGCGCTGGAACTCAACGTGGTCGGGCTGCTGGCGGTGACGCAGGCGGTGCTGCCGGCCATGCGGGAGCAGGGGTCCGGCCGCATCGTGAACGTCAGCTCCGGGACCACCCGGCGGGTCGCGGCCGGCGTGGGCGCCTACGCCTCGACCAAGGTGGCGGTCAACATGCTCAGCGCGGTGCTGCGCCAGGAACTGGCCGGTGACGGCATCGCCGTCTCGCTCCTGCTGCCCTCGATCACCGCCACCGAGTTCGGCGACGGGATGTTCACCCTCGGCGCCTCACCCCGGCCGGGCATGGTCGTCCACCGCCCGGACTACGTGGCCGGGGTGGTGCTGCGGCTGCTGCGCACCGGGGAGGAGTCGTTCGACATCCCGCACGGCCCCGAGCAGCCCGGCCTGGCCGACGTGACCACCTGAGCGGCCGGCCGGCCGGCTGGCCGTCACGTTCGCGGTCGCGGTCGCGGTCGCGAGCTTCATGACCGTGCTGGCCGTACCTCAGATCCGGGTGCGCGCACGGTGGATCCCGGGCGGCCGGGCGGCGAGCATTGAGGCAGGTGACCGGAACGGCCGGGCACCGCAGGTCAGAAGAGGCATCGTCATGTACGCATCGGCTCACGGCAGTCCTTCGCCACGACCCATTCTCGAGCGGTTCCTGATCAGGCAGCTGGAGTACCGTCACCCCCGCGGCTGGCTGGCATTCCGCGTGATCGCCGGCCTGTGGAACCTCGGCCTCGGCCTCCTGCTGCTTTCCTACGGCTACTGGCCAGGGCTGATCCCGCTGCTGGCGTCACCCGCGATCTTCTGGGCGGCCCACCGCATGTGGACCCGGGCCCGGGCCCGGGCCTAGCTGGCGGCATGCCATTGGTAACGGCGGGCAGCGGCCCTGCGCCGCGACCCATCCTCGAGAGGCTCCTGATCAGGTCGCGGGAGTACCGCCACCCCCACGCCTGGATGGCGTTCCGCATGATCTGCGGCAGCTGGAACCTGGTCCTGGGGATCCTGCTGTTCGCCTACGGCTTCTACTGGATCGGGCTGGTGCCGCTGGCGGGGTCGCTGCTGATCTTCTGGACCGCCTGGTTCATCCAGGGGCACACCGTGCAGCGGGTGCGTGAGCTGGAGCAGTCCCGGGACCACGTGGTGGACGACGCGGCTGCGCGGCTGCGGCGGATCGAGCGCGACCTGCACGACGGGCCGCAGGCCCAGCTGGTCGCGGTCGCGATGAAGCTGGGCCTGGCCCGGGAGAAACTGGCCGGCGCGGTCGCCGGAGCCGGGCCGGCCGATCTGACCCGGACGCTGGAACTGGTCGAAGCGGCCCACCGCGGGGCCAAGGAGGCCATCGCCGAGCTCCGCAAGCTGGCCCGCGGCATCCACCCTTCGGTCCTGGACCAGGGGCTCGGCACCGCGCTCGCCACCCTGGCCACGCGCAGCGGCGTCCCGGTCGAGCTGATCACCGACCTGCCCGAGCGCCCGTCGGCCGCGATCGAGACCATCGCCTACTTCTGCGCGGCCGAGCTGCTGGCCAACGCGGCCAAGCACAGTGGCGCCCAGCGGGTCACGCTGACGGCGGAGAGCATGGGCGGACGGCTGCGGGTGCGGGTCAGCGACGACGGCTGCGGCGGAGCCCGCGTGGAAGCCGGCGGCGGTCTGGCCGGGCTGGCCGAGCGGGTCCGGACCGTGGACGGCCGGCTGGAGCTCAGCAGCCCGCGCCTCGGCCCTACCGTGGTCACCGTAGAACTGCCGTCCCGCGCCTGACTGAACCGGAGCTGCGATGCGGATCGTGATCGCCGAGGACTCGGCCGTGGTCCGCGCGGGCCTGGCCGAGATCCTGGCCGACCGCGGCCACCAGGTGGTCGCCGCCGTGGGCAACGCCCCCGATCTGCTGGCCGCGGTGGACGAGCACCACCCGGACGTCACCGTGGTGGACGTGCGGATGCCGCCCGGGTTCACCGACGAAGGGCTGCGCGCCGCGATC
>DASWVA010000624.1:0-10326 GCA_036401415.1 Streptosporangiaceae bacterium | reverse complement strand
GAGTGCCTCCGGGGAAAGGGTGCCGCGGGAACTCAGGACGCTCCCGCGTCCATCGCACCAGGGGCGGGGAACCATACGGTGACCAGCGACTGACCGCTGGCACTACGGCCTGTGGCCACCGCGGCCGGCCGGTACGCCCCCCGCTGGGCCTGCAAGAACGCGACCTCCGCCGAGATACCCGCCGGTGAACTGGCGCCGATTTCGGCGCCGCGCAGCGGTACCGCCGGGCCGGCCTGCGGCGACGGATCATCGAAGGCCAGCAGCCGGACCGGCATCCCGGCCGCCAGCACGGACAGGGTCGCCAGCAGCCGGGGATCGGCCTCTCCGGCCAGCAGAACGGTGCGGGCGGCCGGTGCGGCCTCGATGTTCTGGTCCCGGAGCAGTTGCCGGCCGCCCGAGACCAGGAAGGCATGCTCGGCGGTGAGCTGGGCGTGGAAGGCGGCAGCTCCGCCCGGGGCGGTGAGGCGGACTTCGACCCGCCCGGCTCCGGAACCGAAGCCGGCGATCATCAGCGGCGCGAAAGTGGCGGCCAGGCTGGTCCCGAACTGGTTCCGCAGGGCCGGCGTGGAGACGACCAGGCCCGCAGGCAGTGGAGTGCGGGCCGCTGGCGGCAGCGTCCTCAGCCTGGGGGCCGGGAAGCCGTCCGCCCGCAGCAGCCGGCACATCGCCGGGTCGCACGAGACCGTCACCCCCGGGCCGACCTGCTGGACGATCCACGCAGTGGCCAGCGCGCGGTTCGTCGCAGCGGTCTGCGGCGGCGCGAAGGGGCCCGGTGTTCCGGCCCCGGCCGCGGCCAGCGCCCCGCCGGTCACGACCGACAAGGCACAGAGCGCACCCAGGGTGAGCGTCCACCGCTGCCTGCGGCTGGCCTGACCCCAGCCGACGGCGCGGCGGACGGCGAACCACAGCCGGATCATCGGCACCGCCACCGGCAGACCAAGGTTCCGGAAGGCCGGCGGCAGGCGCAGCGACCGGACGGCTGTTCTCAGGTGACCCGCGTGTCCGCTCACTCAGGGCATTCGGCCCGGACGGCCAGCCAGATTGGTCCGGAAATGAACTACTTGAGTTGATTACCGGACGGGTTGGCAATTGATGGGGCCCAACGGCAATCCAGATCACCAAAGGTGACGAATACCCCGGAGAGCATGTTGTGAGCCATCATGGTGCCGATTGACAGGGTGTCCCCATGCGATTCTTGCGCGCGCGACCGGTCGCGCTGATCCTGACCACCGGTTTTCTGCTCATCTTCAGCGGCGTGACGGCCATCGCCATGGCCGTCGCCTCGTCGGCTTCGGCCACCCCGTCGCCGTCTGGGCTGCCCGGCACGCCGGCGCCGGCCGCGCCGTCTGCGTCGCCGTCCAGCCCGGCCACGGTCCGACCGTCCGGCCCGGCCCCGGCCGGACCGTCCGGCCCGGCGGCTGAGCCGCCCGCGCCCGCGGCGAGCGGAACCGGCATTCCCGGGCCCTCTACCCCCGGGCCGGGCGCTGGCCGCCACCACCGCTCTTCGCCGTCCGCCTCGTCCTCGCCGTCCGCCTCGTCCTCGCCGGGACCCGACCCGGCCGGCCCAGCACGCGCAGGCTCCGGCACGCCCACCCGGGCCGCCGTGACCGTCTCGGCGTCGGCGGCCAGCGTGCCGCCGGGTGGCACGATCACGTTCGGGATCTCCGCATCGGCGGCGTCGCCGGAGGCCGGAGAGATCATGACTGCGCTGACCCCGAGCGCGAAGGCGCCGCAGTTCGGGCCGCCGGAGGTCACGGTCGCCGGGTGCACCTGTGACCCGGCCGGCCCGGGCTACGAGCTGACCCTGCCGTCCGCACCGCCGGCGGCGCCGCAACTCAAGGTGGCGGTCAGCGTGCCCCGGTCCGCCCCGGCCGGGGAGACGATCAGCTTCGCCGCCACCGTCGCCGTGGCCAGCGGCAGCGGTTCGACCCTGACCGCCACGGCCAGCGCTCCCCTGGTCACCGTGGCGACGGCAGCCGCGTCGTCCGGCCCGGCCTCGAGCCGGAAGGCCGGGGCAGCCTCCGCGGGCCCGACGTCGAGTGGCCCGACATCCGGCGGCCGTACAACGGATGGCCGTACATCCGGCGGCCGCCCATCCGGCGCTCTGGCCTCAACAGGTCTGGCCTCAGGAGGTCTGGCCTCAGGAGGTCTGGCCGGGACGACTCCCAGCGGGCTGGGCACGGGTGACGGCCTCGCGGGGGCGCCCAGCGGCGCCGGCGCGGCGGCCGTACCGATCGGGGCGCTCCCGATCGTCGGCTCCGGCGGGCCGGGAAGCACGATCAACGTCCCGGCGGGCAGCGCGGCCAACCTGTTCCCACAGATCGACCCGGCCCCGGCGGCGAGCCAGGCTCCCACAACTGGGCGTGACGCCGGCCCGGGCCAGGGCGCGGTCACCGCCTCGGCCACCAACCCGATCTCGCTGACCGGCGCGCAGTTCGGGTCACAGGTCATCGGCCTGATCGTCCTGCTGCTGGGCGTCGCGGTCGTGGCCACCGGGATTTCGGTGCGCAAGGTCCGGGCCGTCGCCAACCCGAGCACCTAATTCGCGTGCGCTCGGGGCGGGCGGCGGCTAGGACTGGTGGTTATGCCGGAGCTGATCCTGCCGCACCCTGGCGTCCACGCCTCGTTCCTGACCGCCATGAAGGAATTCCGGGCCGACGGCCGCGGGGGCCCGGATGACACCACGATGCTCGGCCGGGAGATTTACCGCTTCAGCCCGGTCTGGGACGACCCGGCGGAGTTCACGTCGTACACGGAGTGGCTGCGCGCGGACGTGCTCGAGGAGTCGCCGCGGCCAGCCGGGCAGGTGCCCGCGACCACCATGTGGTGGGCCGATGAGGAGGACTACCTGGGCCGCCTGACCATCCGGCACCGGCTCAACTCCCGGTTGCTGGGGATCGGCGGCCACATCGGGTACGACGTCCGGCCATCGGGCCGCCGGCGCGGTCACGCGACCGCGATGCTGGCCGCGGCGCTGCCGGTGGCCCGCGGGCTGGGGATCGATTCCGCGCTGATCATCTGCGCCGCCGGCAACACGGGGTCGCGCAAGGTCATCGAGGCCAACGGCGGCGTACTGGAAGACGTGCGCGACGGCAGGCTCCGTTTCTGGGCCCCGACGTCCTGAGCGCGGGGCGCCCTCGATGGCCGCGTTCACCTCGGCCGCCTTACCGGGAGCGACGGTGGCGGCGTGTGCGCAAGCTCCCGTTGCCACTATCATCGGAGCGCCGTCGGGGCCGTATCTGATCAGGGGAGAATCTGGGCGTGAACACGACCGGGTCCGTTGCTGCCGTGCTAGCCAAGGCCGAGGAGGACGGCATCCGGGGTGCCGAACTGGCTACTCTGCGCCGGCGCCTCGGTCAGCTGAGCGGACAGCAGGGCGGACAGCAAGGCGGACTGCTGCCGGGCCGCGACCTGGAGCCCCTGGCCGACCTGCCGAGCCTGGGTGAGCTGCCCGAGCCCCCGGCCGAGCAGGCCCGTGAAGTGCTCGACCAGCTGGTGATCGTCAAGCTCAACGGCGGCCTGGGTACGAGCATGGGCCTGTCCGCGCCGAAGTCGCTGATCGAAGTCAAGCCGAAGATGACGTTCCTCGACGTCATCGCCACCCAGGTCCTTGCCCTGCGCCAGCGCCACGGCGGCGCCCGGCTGCCCCTGCTCCTGATGAACTCCGCGACCACCCGGGGTCCCTCGCTGGAGCTGCTGCGCGGCTACCCCGGGCTGGAGCGGCCGGATGTGCCCCTGGACTTCCTGCAGGGCCGCGAGCCCAAGATCCGGGCCGACGACCTGAGCCCGGTCGAGTGGCCGGCCGACCCGGAGCTGGAGTGGTGCCCGCCCGGGCACGGTGACATCTATCCCGCCCTGGAGGCGACCGGCACGCTCGACGCCCTGCTCGACGCCGGGCTGCGGTATGCGTTCGTCTCCAACTCCGACAACCTCGGGGCAATCGCCGACGTCCGGATCGCGGCCTGGATCGCGGCCGAGCAGGTGCCGTTCGCGCTCGAGGCGGCCCGCGGCACCCCCGCCGACCGCAAGGGGGGCCACCTCGCCTCCTACCAGGGCCACATCGTGCTGCGGGAGACGGCCCAGGTGCCCGACGGCGACGACTCGTTCAGCGACGTCGAGCGGTGGCGCTGGTACAACACCAACAACGTCTGGATCGACCTGCGCGCGCTCAGGGAACTGCAGGCCAGCGACCCGGCCGCGCCCGACCTGCCGCTGATCGTCAACCGCAAGACCGTCGACCCGCGCGACTCCTCCAGCACCCCGGTGATCCAGCTGGAGTCGGCCATGGGGGCCGCCATCGGCTCGATCCCCGGCGCCCGGGCCATCCAGGTCCCCCGTCTCCGGTTCGCCCCCGTGAAGACCACGGACGACCTGCTCGTGGTGCGCTCCGATGCCTACGACCTCACCCCGGAGGGGGTGATGAGGCCGGCCTATGACGGCACCGGCCCGCTGGTGTCCCTGGACAAGGACTACTACCGGGTGCTGCCGGACTTCGACCAGCGGTTCCCGGCCGGGCCGCCGTCGCTGCTCGGCTGCCGGCGCTTCGACGTCGACGGCGACGTGAGCTTCGGCGCCAACGTCGTGGTCACGGGGGACGTGCACCTCACCGGCCCCCGTCACATCCCCGACGGCCAGATCCTGGACGGCTGAAGCCGGCCCCCGGGTCTCAGCTCACCGCCTGCCGCACCAGGGCGGTGATCCGGTCCTCCACCGCCGGGGTCAGCTCGGTGAGGGCAAAAGTGGTCGGCCACATGGCGCCGTCGTCCAGGTGGGCCGAGTCCTGAAAGCCCAGGGTCGCGTACCTGCTCTTGAACTTCTGCGCAGGCTGGAAGAAGCAGACGACCTTGCCACCCCGGGCGTAGGCGGGCATCCCGTAGTAGGTCCTCGGCGCGAGCTCCGGGGCCGCGGTCCTGACGATGGCGTGGATGCGCTCGGCCAGGGCGCGGTCCAGGCCCGTCAGCTCGGCGATCTTGGCGAGTACGTCGCTTTCCCCGTCGGCCGCGGTGGCCTTGCTCTCCCGGGCGCGCTCCTTCATCGCGGCCCGTTCGTCGGAACTGAACCCCGCTCCGGTGCCCGCACGCTTCGCGGTGCTCCGGCCGGCCTTGCTGGTCTCAGCCACGCCGTGTCTCCCCTGGTCGGTGCCGCTGGTGATCACCTCCATGCTAGGGAGCCGGCGCTCCGGTGGCTTCTCCGAAACTGACCGGTCAGGGCGGCCGGAGGCCGAGGGATGACGGGAAGGCCGCCACCCCCCGGCGGGTCAGTTCTGCTCGTAGGTCGCGGTAAGGGCGGCCCGGGCCAGGGTGTGGGTCGTCATGTTGAACATCAGAAAGGCGGGGGTGGCGCCCGAGTCGACGTCCAGGTGATCGGTGTCCAGGGCGTGCACCACGAACTGGTAGTGGTGCACGCCGTGGCCGGCCGGGGGCGCGGCCCCGACGTACTGGGACAGTCCGGCATCGTTGCGGAGGGTGGCCGCACTGCCGGGCAGGCTGATGCTGCCGGAGTCACCGGCGCCGGCCGGGAGCTCGGTCACCGAGGCCGGGATGTTGAACACGGCCCAGTGCCAGAAGCCACTCCGGGTCGGGGCGTCGGGGTCGTAGCAGGTGACGGCGAAGCTCCTGGTGCCCTCGGGGAACCCGCTCCAGGACAGCTGCGGGGAACGGTCCTGTCCCCCGGCGCCCATCAAGCCACTGGCATGAGCCTGCGGCAGCGTCCCGCCATCGGTGATGTCGGAGCTGGTCACGGTGAAGTTCGGGGCCTCCGGGAGACCCTCGAACGGGTTGGGTGCGTCCGCCATTGGACTTCCTTCGTCTGGGATGGACAGTTCGTCTGGAACCGGCAGTGGGTCCAGGCAGTATTGTGCACGCCCTGATGAACGCGCACGCACGGCCCGGCACCATGGGCCGGCCTGCGCCTCAGCGGCATTGGCCGAGCCGCCAGGCGGCGGTGATCAGGCCGACGTGGGAGAAGGCCTGGGGGTAGTTGCCGCGCAGGGCGCCGGTGACCGGGTCGCCGCCCTCGGCCATCAGCCCCAGGTCGCTGGCGTGGCCGCAGGCCTGGTCGAACCACTCCCGCGCCCGGTCCACCGCCCCGCCCAGCGCCAGGCACTCGACCAGCCAGTAGGTGCAGATCAAGAAGCCCACCGGATCGTCGCGCCAGCGGCGGACCAGGCCGTTTCCGCCCAGCTCGCGCTCGATGGCCTCGATCGTGGCCCACATCCGGTCATCAGTGGCGGGCAGGAAGCCCACGATCGGCATCAGGAGCACGGACGCGTCCAGCTCGGCGGACCCGAACGCTCCGGTGTAGGCCTTGGCCTGGTCGTTCCACCCCTGGGCCAGAATCCCGGAGCGGATCTCGTCCCGGACCCGCGTCCAGCGCTCCGGCCGGGCGCCGCGGCCGAGCCGGGGAGCCAGGGCCACCGCACGGTCCAGGGCGACCCAGCACATGACCTTGGAGGATACGTAGTGCCGGTCCCGGTCGCGAGCCTCCCACATGCCCGCGTCCGGGTCCTTCCAGGTGGCGGCGGCCCGGTCGGCCAGCGTGACCAGCAGCTCGGCGACCGCCGCTCGGGCTCCCCCAGCTGATCCCGCAGCTGGCAGGCCGCGTCGAGCACTTCGCCGGGAACGTCGCGCTGCTCCTGGCGCCAGGCCGCGTTGCCGACCCGGACCGGCCCGTCGCCGCCGAAGCCGGGCAGGTGCTCCAGCTCGTGTTCGGTCAGGTCACGCTCACCTTCGGCCCCGTACATGACCTGGATGTGGCGGTCGTCCAGGTACCCGGCGGCATCGGAGATCCACCGGAACAGCCGGCCGGCCTCGTCCGGGCAGGCCGCCACCCACAGCGCACGGACGGTCAGGCTCAGGTCGCGCAGCCAGGCGAACCGGTAGTCGAAGTTCAGGCCGCCGCCGGGCTGTTCGGGCAGGGAGGTGGTGGCCGCGGCCAGCACCGTCCCGGACGGCTGGCAGGTCAGGCCCTGCAGGACCAGGGCGCTGCGCCGGACCGCGTCCCGGTAGGGCCCGTCGTAGGTGTCGTGCAGGGCGGCCAGCGAGCGCCAGGCTCGGGTGGTGTCCTCGACCGTGGGCAGGAGCTGGCCGGGAACGTGCTGGTCAGCGGTCCGGTGGTAGGCGAGCCGGAAGTCCAGGCGGTCGCCCGCGTGGACCGGAAAGCGGGCCCGGGCCCGGCCCGGTTCGTGGTCCAGCCCGACCGGGGTGGTCAGCGTGAGCGTCACCGGGCCGCCGCGGGCCTGCACGCCGCCGGGGTGCGAGACCAGGTGCGGGACGGTCAGGCCGTACTCCATCCGCGGGGCGAAGTCGGTGACCAGGTCCACCGAGCCGCGCAGGCCTTCGACCGTCCGCAGGAGCACCAGCGGACTGTGCCGGCCGAGCTGGTGACCCACCGCCCCCGGTTCGGTGGCCAGCGCGTCGGTGACCGCGACGTCGCCCGCGCTGGTCCGGAACACCGTCCGCAGGACCAGGGAGTTCTCAAGGTAACCGCGGCTGGTCTCGTAGGGGCCGGCCGGGTGCAGGGACCAGTGGCCGGCGTCCGGGCCGAGCAGCCGCCCGAACACCGACGGTGAGTCGAACCGGGGCACGCACCACCAGTCCACCGACCCGTCGCGGCTGACCAGGACCGCTGACTGGCAGTCCGACAAGAACCCGTACTCCCCGATGTCCGGCACCGGGGCGGACTACCCACCCGGCCGTCAGCCATGCCGTGAGCCGCGCTGAGGCCGGCGCACGAATCAGTGCGGGTCGATGCCGTGGCTGGCCAGCAGCTTGCGCAGGCTCATCACCTCGTCGGCGTCCAGGGCCTTGGCGCTCCCGCGCCGGTGCAGCACCTCGGTCTCGCTGCCCAGGGTCACGGCCAGGCTGCCGTGCCGTTCTTCGATGTTGCCGACCGCGCCCAGCAGCCCGATGACGTCCTGCCACTCGACGTTGTGACTCACCGGGTGGGCGAAGATCTTGTTCAGGGTGTCGCGATGGTTGTTGCTCAGGTCTGGCGCGGCCATGGAGCCACCTCCGGGCTGGGGATCAATTCCGCGATCCTATGGGGCCAGGAACGCCATGAGGTCGTCCAGGACCGGCCGGTAGCCGTCGGTGGTGTCGACCTCAATGGTCTCCGTGCCTTCGACGGCGACCCGGTCGAAGGCACGGAGACGTTCCAGGTAGGCGTCCGCGTCGCCCGGCGCCGGGTCGGCATGAGCCCGCCGGTGCTGGTCCTTGATACTGCGGCGCAGGCTGCGCTGGAAGGCCAGCTCCGGGTCCACGGTGCACTGCAGGATGCGGATCCGGGCCAGATCCCGGAGCGGCTCCAGACCCGGGCGCCACAAGCGGTCCTGGAAGGCGGCTTCGGCCACGGTCGTCACGTCCGCCCGGAGCAGGGTTTCAACGACGGTGAAGAACGTGCCGTTAGCCGCCCGGGACACGTGATCGTCGCGGTCCGGGCGGAAGCCCGGGATGGTGTGGACCATCCCTTCCTTGATCTCATCCCGGCAGACTGCCGGACACCCGATGGTCGCGGCGAGCCGGTGGGCCAGCGTGGTCTTACCCGACCCGGGTGGCCCGCTGACCACGATCAGCAGCGGAAGCAAGCCGACACCATCACTGGCGGGCGAGGATGGCTTGTTCCTGGGCCGGGGTGAAGCCGGATTCCAGGGGCGGCTCACCGCGGGCGCGGTCCCAGGCCAGGACATCGGCTGCGGTCCTGATCAGCGGGGTGGCGGGCAGGCCGGCCGCGCGGGCCCGGGCCGGGCTGCGCTGCTGGGCGGGCCAGTTGGCCCGGACCAGGGGATAAAGCCGGGGCGCCAGGCCGGGCGGGACCGGAACCACGTCCACTTCGGCGCCGGCCGCCGCGGCGCAGGTGCGAATCAGCCCGCTCAGCGTGGTGGGTTCGGCCGGGCCGACGGCGTGGAAGGCGCCGGGGCGGTCATCGGCCAGCAGCTGGACCACCAGGCGGCCCAGGTCACGGGAGTCGATGACCTGGACCGGCTGATCCGGGTCGGCGGGCAGGGCGACCCGGCCACCGCGGGCCGCGCGGCGGACCCAGTACGTGAGGCCGTTCTGGACGTCGTGCGGGCCGGCCACCTTGCCGGGGCGGACGATCGTGGCCCGGTCGCGGTAACGGGCGGTCACGTCGTCTTCGCAGGCGACCTTGAGCGGGCCGTAGGTCTCGCCGGTCAGTTCCTCGGTGTCGCGGACCGCGGGGCGGCGGGGGGTGTCCTCGGTGGAGCCGGGGCCGACGCCGGTGAGCTGGTAAACCGCGTGACTGGAGATGAACAGGTAGCGCCCGGCCCGGTCGCCGAGGGCGTCCATGGCCTGGCCCACGTGGCGGGGGACGTAACCGCTGACGTCCACCACCGCGTCCCAGTGACCATGCCGCAGGGCCGCGTAGTCGCCGGTGTCCCGGTCGCCGCGGAGCCGGACCGCGCGGGGGAACAGCTCGGTCCCGGTCCGGCCCCGGCTGAACAGGGTCACGCCGAACCCAGTCCGCAGGGCGTCCTCGACGATGGCGCGGCCGACGAACGAGGTGCCGCCCAGCACGAGAATCTGCACGGGACGAACGCTATCGCCGGCCGCCGATGACGCTCAGGCGGATGGCCAGGGTGGGCGGATGGCTAGGGAACCGGCCGGCGGACCGGCGCCCTCCGAACGGAGCAAGGCGATGGCCACGGCGAGGCGGCGGCCGAACTCGTCGCCCGGTGGTGGCACGTCCTCGAGCGCCGCGCGAAGGGCGGCACCGGTCGGGCAGAGGGCAGGTTCGTCTCTCGTGCTCTGACCACGCTCGGCCAGGGGCCAGCTTGACGTCATCGTCATCGCCTCCGGCCAGATCGTACGCCAGGTCAGCTCGTCCAGCCCGGAAGCCGGGCCGTTATCAGCACCAGAAAACGGCACCAGTTCTCAACATCACTGACTGCAATGCTAGCATTGCAGTCAGAAAGCTGTAATCAGGAGGTGAGAGCGACGGCGACGCTCACGGTCAGAGGTCTCAGCCCGGAGATCCACGCCCGCCTCCGGGTCGAAGCGGCCCGCCACGGACGTTCGATGGAAGCAGAGGTCCGCGCCATCCTCGAAGAGCGCCTGAATCCGCAGGACACTCAGCGTGGGCTGGGCAGCAGGATTCATCAGCGCTTTGCCGGCCTTGAGGGCGAGCTGCGGATCCCTGACCGCGATGACGAGGCGCCGCATGCGGCAATGTTCGGCGATTGATCGTTCTCGATACCAACGTCATCTCCGAACTCATGCGGCTCACGCCCGCAGCCGTGGTGGTGGCCTGGGTCGACTCGCTGGCGGCGAGCGAAGTGTCTACGACAGCGATCACGGCAGCTGAGTTGCT
>DASWVA010000623.1:0-7245 GCA_036401415.1 Streptosporangiaceae bacterium | reverse complement strand
GTGGTCCGGCCCGGCGGCCGGGTCGGCCTGCTGGTTTTCCTGGCCACCGTGCCCGAGCTGGACAACCCGCCCGAAGGTAACCACTTCCCCAGCCCGGACGGCCTCGACGCCCTGCTCGGCGAGGCCGGCCTGACCGTGCTGAACCGCGCGGCCGAATCGGGCCTGCCGTCCCCGCCCCCGTCGTGGCAGGAGCACATCGACGCGGTGGAAGCCGAACTGGATCGGCGCTACCGGTCGGACCCGGCCTGGCGGACCGCGCAGGACCAGCACCACCGCATCAGCCACCTGCTCGAAAAAGGCGAGGTCGAAGCCCAGGTCATCCTGCTCGCCGTGTGAGGCGGCGCACCTTCCGCCGGCGCGCAGCAGTTACCGGCCCGCAGCGGTCAGCCGGCCGCGACCGCCTCGGCGGCCGTCTTGATGAGCTGGGTCACCTCGTCCGGGTGGGAGACCATGGCCACGTGACCGGACTCCACCTCAATGGTGGTCGCCCCCATCCGCTGCGCGAACTGGCGCTCAGCGTCGGGCGGGATCGCTTCATCTCTGGTCGCGACCAGGAACCAGGTCGGATGCGACTTCCAGGCCGGGACCTCCATGACGTCCTGCAGCGTGGACGCCGACAGCGCCTGCTGTACGGCGTACATGGCCCGGGCCTTGACCGGCTCGATGTCCCCGGCGAAGTGGTGCACGAAGTCGTCTTCCGGTATCCAGGCGAAGCCCTGCGGATCGATGTCGAGGTGAGCCAGTGCCGGGGTGGGCGGTCCCTGGGTCAGCAGGGCGCCGATCGACTCGCCCTGGTCCAGGCCGAACGCGGCGATGTAGACCAGTCCCACGACGTGGGGGGCGTTTGTGCCGAGCGCGGTCATGATCTGGCCGCCGTAGGAGTGGCCCGCCACCAGGGTCGGGCCGTTCTGGCGGTCCAGCACCTGCCGCAGCCGGGCGACGTCGTCGGCCAGTGAGCTCTCGGGGAACTGCGGGGCGGTGACGTTGTAGCCGGCGGCCTGCAGGTGTTCGATGACGGTTTCCCAGCAGGAGCCGTCGGCCCACGCGCCGTGGACCAGGACAATGTTGGGACGGGTGGTCACGGTGATTCTCCCGGATTCGATGAAGCTGCGGACAGGCGGTTACTGAACAATGGCAAATCGAACCTGCTCAATGGCCATTGTGCAATCGTGGAATGCTTGACTGAACCGGTCGGCGTCGAGTGAAGCCGAATGCAGGCACATATCAGCTCGCGGCTTGAACGCCGAATATTGCCGGTCTGACTTTCGTCACTGCCGAGGCTGGGGCGGCATTTTTCACGCGCTTTTACACTTTTGCACCGGACCCGCGAAATAACAAGGGTTACCGGGACTCGCGGTATGCCGTTGTGCTGGCCAAGGTCGTCCACGCCGGTGGCCGGCCGAGCGCCACGTTCGCGCGCCTGACCTTCCGGGCTGGCCGGCGCGGGGCCGGGCCGGACGCGGGTCTCGGTTTGGCCACGACGCCAGCTTGGGTCTTGTCACGTCCGGGTTCAGCACTGAACATCGGTTCATCGAGCCGCAACGAAGCGGTCCCGAGCAAGGGCTGCCCGGATGAACGATGGTTCACTGGCGATCCAGGACGTCACCGTCCGGTTCGGCGGCCTGACCGCCTTGGACGGGGTGTCCTTGACCGCCCGCCCGCGTCAGATCACCGGGATCATCGGCCCCAACGGGGCGGGCAAGACCACCCTGCTCAACACCGCGTGCGGCTTCGTCCGGCCGCAGTCGGGGACGGTCAGCTTTGACGGCCAGGTCCTCAACGGGCTCAAGACCCATCGTCTGGCGGCTCTCGGTATCACCCGCACCCTGCAGGGCGTCGGGCTGTTCGGCGGCCTCACCGTGGCCGAGAACGTCATGGTCGGCGCGACCCCCAGCGCCCGGGCCGGCGTCTGGTCCGCGCTGTTCGGGCTGCCCCGCTCGGACCGGGACGAACGCCGGCTGCGCGAGCAGGCCCAGCATGCGCTGGAGCAGCTGGGCGTGGCCGACCTGGCCGACCGGTTGCCGGGCACGCTGCCCTACGGGCTGCGCAAGCGGGTCGCGCTGGCCCGCGCGCTGGCCGCCCGGCCCCGGCTGGTGCTGCTGGACGAGCCGGCCAGCGGCCTGCCCGAGAACGAACTGCCCGAGCTCGGTGACCTGATCGCGAAGCTGGCCGAAGAGGCCGGGGTCGTGGTCATCGAGCACCGGATGGACCTGGTCATGTCGGTCTGCGACACGATCTTCGTGCTGGACTTCGGCAAGCTGATCGCCGGCGGTACCCCCGCCGAGGTCCAGGCTGACCCGGCCGTCACCGCGGCCTACCTCGGCGCCGAAGACCTCGGTGCCGAGAACCGCGGCGCGGGGGAGCCGGGCGATGAGTGAGGCCGCCGCGCTCGCGGTGGAGGACCTGGTGGCCGGGTACGGCGGGGTCCCCGTGCTGGAGGCTGTGTCGCTGACCGCCCCGCCCGGCACGATCACCGCGGTTCTCGGGGCCAACGGGGCCGGCAAGACCACCCTGCTGCGGACGATCAGCGGGCTGGTCCGGCCACGGCAGGGACGGGTCCTGGTCGACGGCACCAACCTGGCCCGGCGCCGTCCCGAGGACATCACCCGGGCCGGGGTCGCGCACGTGCCCGAGGGGCAGGGCGTGGTCACCGAACTCACCATCGAGGAGAACCTGCGCCTGGGCGGACTGATCCGGCGTGGCCCGGCCCGGGCGGCCGCGCTGGCCGACGCCTACCAGCGGTTCCCGCTGCTGGCCGAGCGGAAGCGCCGCCAGGCGGGCACGCTGTCCGGCGGCGAGCGGCAGATCCTGGTCATCGCCCGGGCGCTGATGGCCGCCCCCCGGGTGCTGCTGCTGGACGAGCCGTCGCTCGGGCTCGCCCCGCGGATGGTCACGCAGGTCATGGACCTGGTACGGCGGCTGCGGGACGACACCGGCCTGACCGTGCTGCTGGTCGAGCAGAACGCCCGCAGCGCGCTGGCCATCGCGGACCGCGGGCTGGTGCTCAACCTGGGCCAGGTCGTCGCCTCCGACGACGCCACCGCCCTGGCCGCCGACGTCGCGCTGCGGCGCCACTACCTCGGGTTCTAGGAAGGCTGGGAAGGCGGGCAGATGCAGGAATTCCTGGAATTCACCCTCGGCGGGATCGCGGTCGGCATGATCTACGCCGCGATCGCCCTGTCGCTGGTGCTGATCTGGCGTGGCACCCGGATCCTGAACTACTCCCAGGGCGGCATGGCCATGTTCACCACCTACCTCGCCTGGCTGGTGATCCGGGACACCGGCAGCTACTGGGCGGGGTTCGCGGTGGCGCTGGCCGCCGGGGTGGTGCTCGGCTCGGTGCTGGAGTACGCGGTGATCCGGCCGACCGAGAACAAGGCCCCACTGAACGCGGTGATCGTCACGATCGGCCTGCTCATCCTGCTGGAAGGCGCGGCCGGGATCATCTACGGCGGGCAGTACCGCTCGTTCCCGGCGGCGTTTTCCATCAAGGGCCTGAAGGCCGGGTCGGTTGGCCTCGGCATCTCCGCGAACGACGTGTTCACCGCGGCCGCCGTGCTGGCCGCGGCGCTGATCCTGGCCCTGGTCTTCCGCTACACCGCGGTGGGCCTGCGGCTGCGGGCGGCGGCGTTCGCGCCCGCGGTGGCCCGGCTGCTCGGGGTCAGGATCGGCCGGGTCCTCACCCTGGGCTGGGCCCTGGCCGGGTTGTTCGGGGCGCTGGCCGGGGTGCTGGTCACCCCGTCCACGTTCCTGTACCCGAACAGCATGGACTCGATCTTCGTGCTCGGCTTCACCGCCGCGGTCATCGGCGGCCTGGACAGCCCGGTTGGCGCGGTGGTCGGCGGGATCGTGCTCGGCGTCGTGCTCAGCTACGCCGGTGGTTACCTGGGCAGCAACCTGGTTCTGGTCTACGGGCTGGCCGCCCTGGTCCTGGTCCTCATGGTCAGGCCGACCGGCTTGTTCTCCGGCGCCGCCACCCGGAGGGTGTGACGATGACGCTGGCCCGTCACCTGGCTGCGGCGCTCGTGGCCGCGGTGGTCATCGCGCTGCTGTCGGTCCAGCTGTCCGCCTACCGCGACTACCAGCTCGCCGAGGTGGCCGCCTACCTGGTCGCGGTGGCCGGGCTGACCGTGCTGATCGGGCTGAGCGGCCAGATCTCCATCGGCCACGGCGCGTTCATGGCCATCGGCGGCTACACGACCGCGTTGCTGCTCACCCACCTGGGCTGGCCACTGGCGCTGATCCTGCTGGGCAGCGTGGTGGTCGCCGCCGGCGGCGGGGCCCTGTTCGGGCTGGCCGCGGCCCGGCTGCGCGGTCCCTACCTGGCCGGCGCCACGCTGATGCTGGCCGTGGCCCTGCCCACCGTGGCCGACCAGTACCAGCACCTGTTCGGCGGCGATCAGGGCCTGCCGGTCACGATCACCGCCCCCGGCTTTCTCGGGCCGACGTTCCCGCCCACGCGGTGGCAGGCCTGGGTCACCGCCGGGTCGGCCCTGATCGCCCTGATCCTGCTGGCCAACCTGACCCGGAGCCG
Source organism: Streptosporangiaceae bacterium (assembly GCA_036401415.1). GTDB lineage: Bacteria > Actinomycetota > Actinomycetes > Streptosporangiales > Streptosporangiaceae > Bog-532. Next base: position 2,711 of record DASWVA010000623.1, on the reverse strand, counting down.
GGTCGGCCGCAGCTGGCGGGCGGTCCGCGACGACGAAGTGGCGGCCTCGCTGTCCGGCCTCAACGTGGCCCGGCTGCAGGTCCTGGCCTTCGTGGTCAGCGCGGCCTGCGCCGGGCTGGGCGGCGGCCTGCTCGCCGTGGTCACCGGGATCGTGGCCCCCGGTGCGTACACGCTCACCCTGTCCATCGCACTGCTCACCGCGGCCGTGCTGGGCGGGTTCGGCACCCTGCCGGGCGCGCTGTGGGGCAGCCTGGTGCTGGTCCTGGTGCCGACGTACCTGACCAACCTGGGCGCCAGTCACGGCCTGTCCGGCGCCGCGAGTTCGAGCGTCCCGATCGCCGCCTACGGCCTCATCCTCATCGTCGTGATGCTGGTCTTTCCCGCTGGTATCCAGGGCGGCTTGCGCCGCCTGTTCGGGTCGGCCGCGGTCGCGCCAACGGCACGGCCGCGCTGGCTAATCCCCTTCACCTCGCTGCGCCGTCCGGCGCAGAGCCGTGAAAACCAGGAAGAAGGCCCCTCATGAAGAAATCACCCTGGACGCGGCCCACCCGGCGGAGCCGGGTCGCCGCGCTGGCCGGTCTCACCGCGGCTGCGGTGGTCGTCGCGGGCTGCAGCTCGGGCGGTTCGGGCGGTTCGGGCACGCCGTCGTCGAAGAGCACGGCCCTGACCGCGTCCGCGCCGGGCATCACCGCCCAGCAGATCACCATCGGCAGCCATCAGCCCCTGACCGGGGTGGCCGCCCCGGGCTATGACGAGATCGCTCCCGCGTCGAACGCTTACTTCCAGTACGTGAACGCCCATGGCGGCATCTACGGGCGCAAGATCGTCTACAAGTACCTCAACGACCAGTACGACCCGACGGTCACCTCGACCGCCGTGCACCAGCTGGTGCTGCAGGACAACGTGTTCGCGATCTTTGACGGGCTGGGCACTCCCACCCATCTGGCCGTGGTCAAGTTCCTGAACGCCTCGAAGGTACCGGACGTGTTCGTGGCCTCGGGCTGCGAGTGCTGGAACGAGACCGCCACCGAGCCGTACACCACCGGCTGGCAGATCGACTACGTCCGTGAGGGCAAGATCCTCGGGAACTACATCAAGCAGCACTTCAGCGGCAAGAAGATCGGCTACTTCTACCAGGGTGACGAGTTCGGCCAGGACGGGGTCAAGGGCCTGGACGACGAGCTCCCCAAGTCCCAGGTCGTGGCCAGGCAGAGTTACAACCCGGCCGTCACCAACATCGCGCCCCAGATCACCGCGCTCAAGGCGGCGGGCGCGCAGGTGGTCGTGTCGTTCACCGTGCCCGCGTTCACCGCGCTGTTCAAGCTGGGCAGCCTCAAGCTGAACTACAACCCGCAGCTGGTCGTGAGCGACGTCGGCTCGGATCCGATCACGCTGGCCGGGCTGCTGGAAGCGTTCGCCAAGCAGGGCGGGGCCACGGTGGCCGGCAACCAGCTGACCCAGGGCATCATCACCGACGGCTACCTGCCCTCCCTCGGCAGCAGCAGCAACTCCTGGATCCAGCTGTTCACCAAGATCCACAGCCAGTACCTCAGCAAGCTGCCGCTGGACGGCAACGTCGCGTTCGGCATGGCCGTGGCGTACACGTTCGTCCAGGCCATGTTCAAGGCCGGGCGCAACCCGACCCGGCAGGACCTGATGAACGCGATCAACGGCGGCCTGCCGCAGGGCCCGTCGGTGGCGCCGTACGCCTATTCCAAGAGCAACCATGACGGCATCACGGGCGCCTATATGGCCGTGGTCAAGAACGGTGCGCTCTCGGAGACCGGCCCGGTCCAGGTAACCGACACCAGCGCGACTGGTGCAGTGACGGCGGCCGGCTCCACCCCGGCGGCCGCTCCCGCCAGCGGCATACCATCGCCCTGACGTGCGAAGCTGGCCGTCCGCGATGCTCCGCGGGCGGCCAGCGTGCGGTGCGGTGCGGCACCGGTCGCCGCGCATCCGCCACTGGAACGGAGTTTCAGCGTGACCGTCGCATCCAGCCGCAGGCCGCCCGCTGGTGACGACCGGCCTCCGGGTGAGCGGCTGCTTTCCGCGGCGGAAGAACTGTTCGGCGAGCGCAGCTACCGGCGGACCAGTGTGGCTGACATCTGTTCCCGGGCCGGCATCGCGACCGGCAGCTTCTACGCCCACTTCAGTTCGAAAACCGACCTCTTCGCGGCCGTGGTCCGCCAGATCAACGCCGACCTGCGCTCGGCGATGCGGGCCGCGCTGGACGGCGCGCCGGACAATCAGCGGGACCGGGAACGGGCCGCGTTCCGCGCGTTCTTCCAGATGCTGTCCAACCGGCCATGGATCGACCGCATCGTGCGCGAGTCCGAGTTCGTCGACCCGGCCCTGTTCCGGGAGTACTACGAGCGGCTGGCCCGCGGCTACGCCCGCGGGGTGCGCCGGGCCCAGCTGGCCGGGGACGTCGATCCGGACTACGACCCCGAGGTCATCGCCTACCTGTACACCGGCATCGGCAACTTCGTCGGCATGCGCTGGGCCGACTGGACGGCCGGCGGCCAGGTGCCCTCCGATGTGCTGGAGAACATGCTGGACGTGCTGGCTCACGGCCTGCCACCGCGTCCACCGCCCAAATCAAAGCCGCCACCGGAATCAGAGCCGCAACCGGAATCGGCCTAGAGGCCCTCGCGCCGGCTGAGCTCCCGCACGCACTCCGCGCTGCCGCACGTCCGGCCCGATCCCAG
>DASWVA010000622.1:0-3340 GCA_036401415.1 Streptosporangiaceae bacterium | reverse complement strand
CCCGCAGTCACCACCGTCCAGCTGCGCAGCCGGATCCTGGCCGCGGGGCGCCTCTCCTACTCCGGCTACGCCGAGAGCAACGCCACCTTCGGGCTGCCGTCGCTGCCGGGGCTGAGTGACGTGACCTCGCTGCTGAACGGCGTGACCAGGATGCAGGTGTGGCAGGCCTCCCCCTCGGATTGGCGGGTGGATGTGCTGTCCGACACGGGCGAGCGGGACACCTATCAGCACGGCCGGTCCTGGTACGTGTGGGACTCCGGCGCTGAGTTGCTGACCCAGATCATCGGGCGGTCTTCGGTCCGGTTGCCGCAGGCCGCCGACTTCCTGCCCCCGTCGCTGGCCAGCCGGCTGCTGGCCGAAGCCGGGACCAGGGCCCGGCTCTCACTGCTGGCGCCGCGCCGGGTGGCGGGCCGGGCCGCGAACGGCCTGCGCGTGGTGCCCGGCGACCCGGAGTCCACCGTGGGCCGGATCGACATCTGGGCCGACGCCGCCGACGGCCTGCCCCTGGACGTCCAGATCTACGCCCGGAACACCCGGCAGCCAGCTCTGGAGACGCACTTCTTCCAGGTCAGCCGCTGGCGGCCGGACCGCACCGTGCTCACCCCGCGGCGCGGGCCCGGCACCGGGTTCACCACCACGACCGGCAGCAGCCTGACCGGTGAGCTGAGCCAGCTCACGCCGATCGTACTGCCGACCGTGCTGGCCGGGCAGCCGGTGCGGATCATTCCCGACCTGCTGCCGCTCGGCTTCTACGGCCATGGGCTGAGCACGTTCGTGGTCCTGGCCTTCAGCGGCAGTACCGGGCAGCGGCTGCTCAGCGGGGCCCGGACCGCGGGCGGCACCCCGGTCAGCACCGGCGACGGCACCGGCGTGCTGGTCAGCGCGCCGCTGGTGACCGTGGTGCTGATGCACCGGGACGCCGGACCCCGCCAGCACTACCGCGACGTGACGTTCCTGCTGGCCGGGCTGGCCAGCCAGCAGGTGCTGAAGCAGGCGGCCGCCACCCTTGTGTCCCGGCCAGGTGAGGCCTTCTGATCACCACCCGCTCTCTGACCAAACGATTCGGCGCGCTGACCGCGGTCAATTCGGTGGATCTTGACGTCCGTCCGGGAGACCGGTACGGGCTGCTCGGGCCGAACGGATCGGGCAAGACCACGCTGGTCCGCATGCTGCTCGGCCTGGTCTACGCGACCAGCGGCGAGATCGAGGTGCTCGGCGCGCGCATCCCGCGCGAGGCCGGCCGGGTGCTGCGGGACGTCGGCGCACTGGTCGAAGGGCCGGCCGCCTACCCGAACCTGTCCGGGTGGGCGAACCTCAAGCTGCTGGACGCGGCGGGCCCGCGGGGCGACCGGCGCACCCGGCGAAGCCGGATCGGGACGGCGCTGGACCAGGTGGGGCTGGGCGGCGTGGACCGCCGCCCCGTGAAGACGTACTCGCTGGGTATGCGGCAGCGGCTGGGACTGGCCGCGGCACTGGTCCGCCGTCCCCAGCTGCTGATCCTGGACGAGCCGGGCAACGGCCTGGACCCGCACGGTATCCGGGACACCCGGCGGCTGCTGCTCGACCTGAGCGCGGACGGCGTGACGATCTTCCTGTCCAGCCACCTGCTGGCCGAGGTGGAGCAGCAGTGCACCCGGGTCGGCATCCTGGACCGCGGCCGGCTGGTGCTCCAGGACGACCTGGACTCGGTGCGCGGGCCGACCGGCCGGGTACTGATCGAGAGTCCGGACGCGGGCCGGATCGCCACCCTGCTGGATGGGCGGGTCGAGCAACGGGACGGCGCGCGCCTGGTGGTCCGGCACGCGGACGCGGCCACGCTGAACCAGCAGCTGGTCCGTGAGGGAGTCCGGGTGGCCTCGATCGCGCCGCAGTACCGGACCCTGGAGGACGTGGTGCTGGAGGTGACGGGGGCCGGGACCGACCAGGTGGACGCGGCCGGCGGACCGGCCGCCGCGCAGACCGGGGGGCCCGCCGGGACCGGGGCCGGCCGGTGCTGACGGTCGAGCTGTACAAGCTTTTCACCCGGCCACGGACGTGGATCAGCGTGCTGCTGATCTGCGCGCTGCCGCTGATGGTGGCGGTGTTCGTGGCGGTCACCCACCTGACCCCGCCACCCGGCCAGGGCAGCGCGTTCCTGTCCGCGGTGCTGGAAAACGGCAAGCTGTACCCGGCCGCCGCACTGGCCCTGGTGCTGCCGGTGTTCCTGCCGGTGTCGGTGGCGGTCGTGGCCGGTGATTCGGTCGCGGGCGAGGCGGCCAGCGGGACCCTGCGCTACCTGCTGATCCGGCCGGTGGGGCGGACAAGGCTGCTGGTGGCCAAGCTGCTCGCGCTGACCACGTTCGTGCTGCTGGCGGTGGTCGCAGTGGTCGCGACTTCGTACCTGACCGGGGTGTTCCTGCTCGGCCCGGGCGCGGCCAGCGCGCCTGCGGCGGTGGCCCAGCCCGGCGCGGGCGGGGCCGCCGGCGCGGCCAGCGGTAGCCTGCCGACGGGCGGAATCCAGGCCGGTTCCGGGGTCACGTCGCTGTCCGGCGCGCCGCTGTCCCTGCTGCAGCTGGGCGAGCGGGTCGGCTGGGCGGTGCTGTTCATCACCGTGTCCATGCTGAGCGTGGCGGCGATCGCGCTGTTCCTGTCCACGCTGGCCGATTCGGCGCTGGGCGCGGCCATCGGGGCGCTGGCCGCACTGGTGGCGAGCGAGGTGCTGGTCACGCTCAACGCCGCCACCGCCATCCAGCCCTACCTGCCGACCAGGTACTGGCTGGCCTGGATCGACTTCTTCCGGCAGCCGATCTTCTGGCGGGACATCCAGCGCGGCTTCGCCATCCAGGCCGTCTACGTGGCGGTGTTCCTGGCCGCGGCGTGGGCCAACTTCGCCACCAAGGACATCTCCGCCTAGCCGGGACGGGCCGGCGGGTCGCTCAGACCGGTTCCCAGCGCCAGCCGTCGTTGTCCTCGCACCTGATGGCCTTGCCGTCGCCGGCCACGCCCGAGGCGCCGCGGTCGCTGGTGCGGCAGAATTCGCCCGGCTCGTAGCAGTTTCCGCCGTCGGTCTTGGGCGTGCACCCGGCTGGGGCCGCGGGCGCGGCGGCGGTGGGCGGGGGTGCGGGCCGGGTGGCCGGAGTTGCGGGACGGGTGACCGGAGGTGCGGGCCGGGTGGCCGGAGATGCGGGACGGGTAACTGGAGGCGCCGGATGGGTAGGCGGCGGCGCGGCCGGGACGGTATGCCCCGGGGCCCGGGTCGTGGCGGGGACCGCGGTGACGCGGGCGGCCGCCGTGGGCGGGGCGGCAACCGGCGGTGCGGCGGTAGTGGGCGGGCCCGAGCGCGGGGCCGTGGGGACGGCGG
>DASWVA010000621.1:0-1637 GCA_036401415.1 Streptosporangiaceae bacterium | reverse complement strand
GGTGCCCGCGCCTTGGCTGGGGCGCTGCGGACGGCGCCGGGCCTGGCCGGGGTGCACGGCTGCAGCCCGGTGATGCGGCGCTTCCTCGAGGTGGCCGGCTACGACCTCCCGCGCCGGCCCGCCCCGGTCCGCCCGGTCCCGGTCCGGGCCGGTCCGGTCACCGTGGCGGACGCTCCGTCGCGCGGGGAGGCTCTGGTGGCCATGGCTCGTGCCACCGAGCTGAACGCCCGCCAGTCGGCCGCCGACGCGAGCGAATTGATGTCCCGGCTGGCCGCCACCTATGTGGACCTGGCTCTCAACAGCCGGTACCGGGTACCGCGCAGGAGCGACGACCGGGGACGGTTGCTGGCCCTGAGCGGCCGCGCTCTCGACTTGTCCCGGCGGTATCAACGGCATGCGGCCAGCGGCGCGGGGCGATGATCTTTCGCTCAGCGCGGCATTCTGGGCAGCTGGGCCAGATCCAGGACGGCGGCGGCCGGGCTTCCCGGTTCGCTGATTAGAGTCAGGGCCCGCCCGTGCACGGCGAGCTGTGCCGCCACCCGGTACAGCGCCGATACTCCCGCACTGGCCAGGATCGTGACCTCGGACAGGTCGACGGACAGCGGCAGGACGCCTGCGCGGCAGGCCGACAGCAACCGGCCCGCCAACCGGTCAGCGGTGCTGAAATCCACTGGTCCCGCGACCCGGATCCGCGGTACGGGTCCGGCCGCCACCAGCTCGATGGCGAACAAGGCCTGGGCCGCGTGTCCTGCCGGGGGGCCGACCGCCAGCGGGGCGAGCATCGGCTGACGGTGCAGACGGTGCCGCATCGTGACGACCGTGCCCCGGGCACCCGGTGGTTCGCCCGCATCCTGAGGAGGATGGCTGACCCGGAGCGCTTCGGCGAACTGTCTGGCCACCGACAGTCCCTGGCCGCGATCGGCCTCGGTGACGTCCGGCGGCCGCCAGTGCCCGCGGTCGCTGACCCGGGTCTCCAGGTACCCGTCGGAGCCGACGGAGGCTTCCAGGCGGACGAGGCCCGGCCGGCTGGGCGGATAGGCGTGCTCGACCGTGTTGGTCACCGCTTCGACGACGGACAGCTCCGTCAGCTGCCGGTCGCCGAAGGCGACGCCGAGGGTGTCCAGCCAGCCGTCCAGGGCGCGCCGCAGCGTGGCCACCGCGTTCGGGTCGGCCAGCGATTCGACGTTGAGCGGGACGTCCGGAACCGGTTGACGCCAGACGGCCAGCGTCGTCACGTCATCCCCGTATCCGGCCCGGGCCAGTAGCTCGACGGTGAGGTGGCTGACCCGCTCGGCCGGCGTTCCCGCTGGCCAGGCCGTCAACGCCGGGTTCGCCGCCGCATCGCCGGCTACGATCTCCAGGTCGGCCAGGCCAGCGTCCAGGGTGCGACCGGGTCTCTCAATCAGCCCGTCGCTGTACAGCAGCAGGACGTCCTCCGGCTCCAGCACCGCCGTTCCGGGCCTCAGCGCCGCGGCGGCCGCGCCATCGCGGATCCTGGCGTCAACCTGGAGCGGGCCGGTCCCGACGCCCAGCGGCCTGGCTCCGGTGCCGCTCAGGTGCCGTGCGGTGCCGCTGCGGGCCGCCACGATGGGGGGCGGGTGCCCGCAGGTGGCGTAGCAGAACTCCCCGTTCGCCGG
>DASWVA010000620.1:0-2034 GCA_036401415.1 Streptosporangiaceae bacterium | reverse complement strand
TCGACGGCTTCTCCGCAACCCGGTTCGCCGTCCTGGGCGTCGCCTTTCTGATCGTGGTGGCGGGGGTGCTCCTGATCGCCGGTTCCCGGAGCAGCAGCCGCCCCGGGCCGCCCAGCTCGCCGCCCGCCCAGCCCGCCGCGGCCGCTGAGCCCGGCCAGTCCGCCGCCCCGGCGCGGGCCGGCCTGCTGTGGGCCGTCGCCGCGGGGATCTTGTGGGGGACTTACTTTGTACCGGCGCAGTGGGCCGCGGTTCCCGCCCAGGTGAGCGACTTCCCGCTCGCACTCGGAATCCTCGGTGCCGCTCTCGTGCTGGCTCTCCCGGCCGGCGAGCCGGTCAGGCTGGGGGTGCGCGCCACCAGCGCGCAACTGGGCGCCGGTGTCCTGTTCGGGATCGGCAACCTGGCTCTGCTCGCCCTGGTGGCGCGGCTGGGCACCGGTACGGCCTTCACCATCGCCCAGCTCAGCCTCCTGGTCAACGCCAGCATCGGCGTCTGGGTGTTCCACGTTCCCGAACCGGGCACGCGGCAGGCGCGGAAGGTGCTGGCCGGGATCGTGCTGGCCGGGATCGGTGGCTGCGCCATCGCCGCGATGCGATAGCCGCGATGGCCGTCACACCCGGTCCCTGAGCAGCACCTGAGGATGAGACCTGATTCCGGTTATCTCAGCCATCCCGGCCCTCGTTTACCCCTACCGTGGGGGCCAGGTGAATTGTGCCGATTGATCGCGCCGGGCCGGGGCAGCCGGGCGATCGGAGGCGACCCGGATCACGCGGAGTGCACGGGGCCGGACAGGCCGGAACGGAGGGCGGGTGATGGCGCGCAGGCGTTTCACCTGGGCCCGCCGCGGGGTGCTGGCCGCGACGCTGCTCACGGTGGCGCTGGTGCCGTACCCGGTGATCGGGTCGGCATCGGTCCCCGCCACCACCTCGTGCCCGGCCCGGCCCGGCCGCGAGTGCCAGCATGATGGGGTCGCGGGCACGATCCTCTGGACCCGCGAGCTGCCCGGGGCGTGGAAGGCCAGCACCGGGCTGACCGGCACGGTCCCGGCCACCGGCCAGGCCTACGCGGCCGTCGGCCATGGTGCCGCCGTGGTCGGCGTGGGCATGAGCCTGCGCGCCTACAACTCGGGCACCGGCCGGCTCCGGTGGCAGACAGATCTGCGCGGATTCCCGGCCGGGTCCTCCATCGAGTCGGTCCGGGTCTGGCCGGGAGTGGTCACCGCCGGGGTGGCGTACGGTGACGGGTCCCGCGCCGAGCTGGTGCTGAGCAGCACCACCGGTCAGCAGTCCCACTGGTTCCCGGCGACGCCGTTCGGCGGCGCGGTCTCGGCCACCGCCCAGACCACCGTGGTGGTCGGGCCGGGCGCGGTCACCGCCTACGCCACCGGCACCGGCCGGGTGCGCTGGCGCCGGCCCACGGGAGCAGCGGCCCAGGCCTGGCAGGTGGACGGCTCCGAGCTGTACGTGACGGTGGCGGCGGGCGGCTACCAGGGCACCCAGCCGGTGACCGCGCTGCGCCGCATCGACCTGAACACCGGCCTGGAGCGCGCCGTCCGGCCGGCGTCGCCCGCCTTCCCCGGTGCGCTCAGCGGCGTGGTGGAGAACGTGGTGCTGTTCTCCTCAGCCACCGGGGTGACCGCTTACGACGGGCTGACCGGGCTGCGGCTCTGGTCGCGCACGGGGTCGGTCCCGGAAGGCACCGACCCGGTGCAGGGGCGCTTCTACCTCACGCAGGGCACCTCGCTGCTGGGGGTCGATCCGGATACGGGCCAGGTGGTGGCCAGCGCGCCGGGGTCGGCGGTGGCGGGCTCGTCGGCCGGCCTGTTCGCGGTGCGCGACGGCGTGGCGCTCGGACTCGATCAGGGCGCCAGCGGCGAAGCCTGGGGGTACGACGTGCGCGCCCAGCGGGTCACCTGGACCACGTCCAGCCTGCCGTGGCCGCACTACTTCGTAGACCTGAGCGGGCTCGGCGGCAGCGCCGACTCTGGTGGCCCCACGGTGGTCGTCGCCGCCTGCGGCGAGCTCTCCCCGGCGTCC
>DASWVA010000619.1:0-1716 GCA_036401415.1 Streptosporangiaceae bacterium | reverse complement strand
GGGTCAGTGCCAGCAGGCGCTGACCCGCCCCGCCGCGTTACGGTGCTGCCTTACCGGTCGGCGTCATGACTCGGCGTCGGCCGCTTCCACCTCGTCGCTGGAGATGCCCAGCAGGTACAGCACGGCGTCCAGGTAGGGCAGGCTCAGCGCGGTGTCGGCCGCGTCCCGGACCACCGGCTTGGCGTTGAACGCGATGCCCAGCCCGGCCGCCGCGATCATGTCCAGGTCGTTGGCGCCGTCCCCCACCGCCACCGCCTGGCTGAGCGGTACCCCGGCCAGGTCCGCGAACCGCCGCAGCGCCTCCGCCTTGCCCGCCCGGTCGATGACCGGCCCGGACACCCGCCCGGTCAGCTTGCCGCCCGCGATCTCCAGCACGTTGGCCGCCACGTAGTCGATACCCAGCTCGGCCGCCAGCGGGTCGATGATCTGGGTGAAGCCGCCGCTGACGATCCCGCACCGGTAACCGAGCCGTTTCAGGGTCCGGATCAGCGTGCGGGCCCCGGGGGTGAGCCGCAGCGCGTGCCGGACGCCGTCGAGCACGTCCTCGTCCAGTCCGGCCAGCAGGGCCACGCGCTCCCGCAGGGACGCTTCGAAGTCCAGGTCGCCGCGCATGGTGGCCTCGGTGACCTTGGCCACCTGGGCCGCACAGCCGGCCCGGTCCGCCAGCAGGTCGATGACCTCGTCCCGGATGAGCGTGGAGTCCACGTCCATCACGATCAGCCGCATGGCCCGCCGCCGCAGCCCGCCCCGCTGGACGGCCACGTCCACGTGCTGCTGGGCTGCCTCCCGGGAGAGCTCGGACCGCATGGTGTCCGGGTCGGCCCCGGACACTTCCAGCTCCAGGCAGGTCACCGGGTCCTGGGCCAGCCGGGTGATCCGGTCGATGTTGGCGCCGCTGGCCGCGATCCGCCCCGCGATGGCGTTGATGGCGGCCGGGGAGACCGGGCTGCCGAGCAGCGAGACGTGCAGCCGCCCGCGCCGCCGCGGCGTGTCCGGGGACCCGGTGGTGATTTCCGCGTCCAGCCCCAGATCGGCGGCCAGCGAGGTGATCTTCCGGTGGATGGCGGTCAGGTCCGGTGGCCCGGAGGACGCGCACAGCACACCGAGCACCAGGTGGCCCCGGATGACCACCTGCTCGATGTCCAGCACGCTCAGGTCGTGGCCGGCCAGCGCCCCGAACAGGCGGGAAGTGACTCCGGGCCGGTCCCGGCCGGTGAGGGTGATCAGTAGCGTCGTCCGCGTGGCATTCATCGCGCGACCACGCTACCCGGCCCCGGTCACGTGCCGTTCAGCGGCACATCCGGCGTCAGGCGGCGACGCAGCGCGAGCGCAGCCGGACGATTCACGGCCGCCGCCGTCCAGACCAGTTCTCCGGCCTGATTGAGGCGGTCTCCGGCCCCCAGGCGCCCCGCGTCATCCCGCACCGTGGTCAGCAATGCCGCTGGCGAGGTCAGCTGTGATCTCCCGGTGCAGCATCCGGACGAAGAGGCCCGCGTCGCCCAGGGGGCGGCTGAACCTGCCGCCGTCGCAGAAAGAAGTCAGCCTTCGAGCCGGACGACGGCTGAGAGCGCCAGGCTTCCCGAGCTGGCCTGCAGGCCGGGTCTTGTGCCGGGACGCACCCGACACCGGCGAACGTACTGCCTATGCCATCGGGACTGCCCCGGCTTAAGTTGACTCCGGGGGTGGGTGGTTCAAGCGGTGTATGGGGCCTGGTGA
>DASWVA010000618.1:0-2310 GCA_036401415.1 Streptosporangiaceae bacterium | reverse complement strand
CCCGGGGCACGCGCGGCTGGCCCTGCAGCTCGGGCAGCGGTGGCCCGCCTTCGTCACCTACCTGATCAGCTTCTTCACCATCGGCATCATCTGGGTCAACCATCACGCGGTCCTCAGCACCGTGCGGGTGGCGACGCGGTCACTGCTGTTCATCAACCTCGCGCTGCTCGCGGTGACGGTGACCATTCCGTTCGCCACCGCCACGCTGGCCGACTACCTGGCCAAGGGCGGCTGGAACGCGTCGGTGGCGGCGGCGCTGTACGCCGGGGTGTTCGAGGTGATGAGCATCAGCTTCGCCCTGCTGTACGAGTGGACCCTGCGGCACGACGAGTACGTCATCGACCCACTGCCGGGCCCGGCCAAGAACGCGGCCCGGCTGCGCTTCTACTTTGGCCAGGTGCCTTATTTGGCTGCCTTCGCGGTGGCGTTCGTCAGTGCGCCGGCCACGGTTATCATCACCGGCGTGGTCGCCATCTACTACGTCGTCGTACCGGCCCGGCCCGGGCGGGAGCCGCCCCAGCCGGGGACGGCCGGCCCGACGGCGGAGTGAGCGCGGCATGCCGTGGCTGGTCGGTACGTCGGGGTGGCAGTACCGGGACTGGCGTGGCGTGCTGTACCCCGCGGGGGTGCCGCAGCGATCGTGGCTGGAACACTTCGCCGGGCAGTTCGGCACGGTGGAGAACAACAACTCCTTCTACCGGCTGCCACCACGGGAGACGTTCGAAAGCTGGGCCGGGCGGACCCCGGCCGGGTTTGTGATGGCGGTGAAGGCCAGCCGCTACCTGACCCACATCCGGCGGCTGAAGGACCCCGGCGAGCCGGTCCAGCGCCTGCTCGACGCGGCCATCGGGCTGGGAAACCGGCAGGGGCCGATTCTGCTGCAGCTGCCGCCGACGTGGAAGGGGGATCCGGGCCTGCTGGACGGTTGCCTGGCCGAGTTCGGGCGGCGTGGGCCCCCAGGACTCCGGGTGGCGGTCGAGATGCGGCACGAGTCCTGCTGGACCGATGAGATCCGGCAGGTGCTGGCCAGCCGGGGCGCGGCGCTCGTGTGGGCGGACCGGGGCGAATTGCCGCAGGCACCGCTGTGGCGCACCACGGACTGGGGTTACCTGCGGCTGCACGAGGGCGCGGCCCAGCCGTGGCCGCGTTACCGGCCCGCCGCCCTGCAGGCCTGGGTCGAACGGCTGGCCACCGGCTGGCCCGGTCCGGACGGGGCCGACGTGTACGTGTACTTCAACAACGACCCGGGCGGGGCCGCGATCCATGACGCGGTGGCGTTCGCGGCCGCGGCCCGCCGGGCCGGGTACCCGGTCAGCCGGACGCCAGCCCGCTAGAGCGAGGGTGTTTCCGCCGCCGCGGGCGGACCGCCGGCCACCGCTTCGTCCACGCTGCCGTACAGCGGCAACCGGTAAGCCAGGCCGGTGATCCACAGCGCTTTGGCCGGGCGGTACTGGGCGCCCGCCAGGACCAGGCCGCCGGAGCCGGACAGCCGCTTGTAGTGGCCCATGATGACGGCCAGGCAGCCGGTGTCCATGAACGTGACGTCGGACATGTCGATGATCAACCGGGAGCGGCCGCGGCGGGCCTGGGTCAGGTACCGGTCGAACTGGTCACGGGAGGTCAGATCGAGATTCCCGGACACCTTGACCACGACGAACTCGCCGCGCTCCTGCGATGACAGGGACAGCATCTGACCCGTACCCCCTGTCGACCGGTCCTGAGCTCACCGCTCACGATACAGGCCGGCTCCGGACCCGGGCGATCAGCGCAGGCTCATCAGCAGCACCACCGACGTGCCGGACCCGGTGGCCTTGATCTGCATGCCGTCGCAGACCATGCGGGCCACCTCCAGGCCCATGCCGCCGCGCTCGGCCGGGCGCCGGGGCAGCACCGTGGAATTCATCGCGGCCGGCCAGTGGCCCTGGTCAACCAGCTCGGCCATGGCCGCCCGGCCGTGCACCCACAAGCGCAGCGTGGCCTGGGGAGAACCGTGCCGGACCGCGTTGGTGGCGATCTCGTTGACCGCGATCACGAAGTCATCGGCGGTGTCGGCGGCCATGCCCGCCTGCAGCGCCCAGGACGCGGTCCGGCGCCGGACGAGCGGCAGGTCGCCCGCGCGGAACGTCAGATCCAGGGGATCAGGCCGCCCGGGTCGGCGCGCTCCGCCCAGACGCTGCGGCGAGCCGTCCTTCACTCCCCCACCTACCCCTGGAACCGCCGGGACACCATCGGTGGGATTACTTCCCAGCTTTCGCGCCATCATCGCGCCGGACGTCCATTGTTTGACCTGTACCACGCCATCCAGCGTGA
>DASWVA010000617.1:0-10222 GCA_036401415.1 Streptosporangiaceae bacterium | reverse complement strand
GGGGGGACCGGCCGGCCGCCGGCGCTGATCGCGCTGCGGACCACCGGGGTGCTGCTGCTCCTGCTGCTGGCCCTCCCGTTCAACCTCGTGCTGACGGCGGCCGCCCTGGTCCGGTCCATCTTCATCAGGACGCCCCGGCCGCCGGCCGCCCGCCCCCGGACGGTGATGGTCAGCGGGGGCAAGATGACCAAGGCCCTGCAGCTGGCCCGGTCCTTCCACGCCGCCGGTCACCGGGTCATCCTCATCGAGTCGGCCAAGTACCGGCTCACCGGGCACCGGTTCTCCCGGGCGGTCGACCGGTTCCGCACCGTGCCCCCGCCCCAGTCGCCCGGCTACGCTGACGCCTTGCTCGCCATCGTGCGCGAGGAGAACGTCGACGTCTACGTCCCCGTGTGCAGCCCGGTGTCCAGCTACTACGACGCGCTGGCCAAACCGCTGCTGACACCGTACTGCGAGGTGCTGCACGAGGACGCGGACACGATCAGCAAGCTGGACGACAAGTACGAATTCTCGGTCATGGCCGCGTCCCTGGGGCTGCCGGTGCCCGACGCGCACCGCATCTGCTCACCCGCCCAGGTCGAGGACTTCGACTTCGCGGCGGCCAGCGACCCGTACATCCTCAAGAGCATCCCGTACGACCCGGTGCACCGGCTGGACCTGACCACCCTGCCCCGGCCATCGGCTCAGCAGACCGCGGCGTTCGCCCGGTCCAAGCCGATCTCCGGAGACAACCCGTGGATCATGCAGGGCCTGGTCCGCGGGCAGGAGTACTGCACCCACAGCACCGTCCGGGACGGGAACGTCCAGGTGTACTGCTGCTGTGAGTCCTCAGCGTTCCAGGTCAACTACGAGATGGCCGACAAGCCGGAGATCGAGGCCTGGGTCCGCGGGTTCGTGGAGCCGCTCAGGCTGACCGGCCAGTTCAGCTTCGACTTCATCCAGGCCGGCGACGGGCGCGTGTACGCGATCGAGTGCAACCCCCGCACCCACTCGGCCATCACGATGTTCTACAACCACCCCGGCCTGGCCCGCGCGTACCTGGAGGACGGCATGGCCGCCATCCAGCCCGCCGCGGACAGCCGCCCGACGTACTGGATCTACCACGAGCTCTGGCGGCTGATCACCGGCCCGGCCCGCGGGGCCCGGCTCCGGGTCATCCGGCGCGGGAAGGACGCGATCTTCGACTGGGCCGACCCGCTGCCGTTCCTGATCGTGCACCAGGTGCAGATCCCGTGGCTGCTGGCCCGCAACCTGATCCGGGGCAAGGACTGGATCCGCATCGACTTCAACATCGGCAAGCTCGTCGAGCCGGCCGGGGACTGACGGTGACCCTGCGCGTCCTGCACCTGGCCGGGTCCGCGGTGAGCGATTTCCTGGCCGACCTGTCCCGGCTGTACGCGGCGGACTGCCTGGCCGCCACCGCGGACCCGGCCGCCTACGAGTTCCACGTCGCCTACGTCACCCCGGACGGGCGCTGGCGGTTCCCGGTGGATCTGAGCCGCCACGCCATCGCGGACGCCCCGGCGGTACCGCTGGCCGAGGCGGTGCGGTGCCTGACCAGGCTGCGGCCCGATGTGGTGGTGCCGCAGATGTTCTGCCTGCCCGGCATGACCTCCTACCGCGCGCTGTTCGACCTGCTCGGGGTGCCGTACGTGGGCAGCCCCCCGGCCGTCATGGCGCTGGGCGCGCACAAGGCCAACGCCAAGGCGGTCGTGGCCGCGGCCGGGGTCCGGGTGCCGGCCGGTGAGGTGCTGGAGCGCGGCGGTGAGCCCTCGCTCGACCCGCCGGTGGTGGTCAAGCCGGTGGACGGGGACAACTCGCTGGGCACCACGCTGGTGCGGGACCGTGCCGCCTACCCGGGCGCCCTGGACGCGGCCTTCGCCCACTCGGACCAGGCCCTGGCCGAAACCTACGTCGAACTGGGCCGGGAGGTCCGGTGCGGCATCGTCGTCCGGGACGGTGAGCTCCGCTGCCTGCCGCTGGAGGAGTACCAGGTCGATCCGGTCACCAAGCCGATCCGGGACCACGCCGACAAGATCAGCCGGGCCGCGGACGGCGAGCTCAGGCTCGTGGCCAAGGACCCCGCCCGGGCGTGGACCGTGGACCCCGCTGATCCGGTCACCCCGGTGGTGTGGGACGCCGCCCGGCGCTGCCACCAGGCGCTGGGTTGCCGGCACTACAGCCTGTTCGACTTCCGGATCGACGCCGCGGGGCAGCCGTGGTTCCTGGAGGCCGGCCTGTACTGCTCCTTCGCCGGGCAGAGCGTGATCTCCACCATGGCGGCGGCGGCCGGGCTCCCGCTGCCGGAACTCTTCCGGGGGGCGATCCGGGAGGCCATCGGGCGCTGACCCGCGGGCGCCCCCCGGTGGCCGTTGAGGTGAACCACAGACCTTCGGGCATGAGCATTTTCCGAAGGCCGGTTCTCACCGTCCAGGCGACGCTTGGCTCATGATCGTCAGCACGCCGCCGGCGGCCGGGTTCCCGACCACGATGTCGCAGTGGCGGCTGGTCTGCTCGGCCTGGTAGAGCTGATCCTCCAGTTCCGCCCACCGCCTGGTGTGGGGTTCGTAGGCGGCCCAGTCCGTCCGTGCCCGCAGGCGGCGTCGCCGGGTGGCCGCGGCGGCTTCGACCCAGATACGGGCCGCGTAGGCGGCGGCCAGCCGGGTCCGGACGCTGCCGCAGCCCTCCAGGATGACCACGCCGGCCGGTTCGGTGGTGTGCCACTCGGCGTAGCCCATCGAGTTCCAGTCGAATCGGCGCCAGCGGGCCGGCTCCCCGCGGGCCAGCGGCCCGGTCTCCCAGCCGGCCAGCACGCCGTCCGTGCGGGGCAGCCCGTCCCAGCCCGGGTACAGGTCCTCCATGTGGATCACGGGCGCGCCGAGCCGCGTGGCCAGCTCCCCGGCCAGCCAGGTCTTGCCCGACCCGGAGCGGCCGTCCACCGCGATCAGCCGGGTCCGGCCCAGGCGCGGCTCGGTGGCCGCGAGCCGTTCCGCGAGCTGCGCGACGGTCAGCACCGGGGCTTCACCGCAGCCGCCCTGATCCGGCATTGGCCTCGGCAAACATCGTCACGAATTCGATGACGTTTTCACCGCCTTTCCGGTTTACCCAGGAACGGTGACAATGTACAGCCTGGGCGGATACTACCGTTCGCCTGGTGGCCGGAACCATACTCAGGCGCATTGTCGGGGCGCTGGGAGGCGTCTCGCTGGGGTGGGTAAGAGGGGGCAGCGAGTTTGCCATGAGCACTTGCGCTGCGTGCGGCCGAGCGAGAAATAATGGTCTGAACTTTTGCACCGGTTGCGGCACGCCGTTTCCTGACGGCAGCCACGATGGTCTTCATCCAGCCGGTGAGCGCACCCCGGCCAATGAGCAGAATCAGCTCAGCCGGCCAGGGCGCCCGGTCAGGTCGGCGCCGCTGCGGCCACGGAGGATCGCGCCGGTGGCCATCGCCTCGGCAGCCATGATCTTGCTGGTCGCGGGGGGTACCGCGTTCTGGCTGCACGGAATCAGTGGCACGGCTTCAACGCCGCACCACAAGGGCTCGGTGGCCGTGAAGGCGACGCGGGCGGCGTCGACGGGGCAGGCCGCGCCTCCACCATCGGAGGTGTCACCCACCCAGAGCGTCACCGGAGGCGGCACGGTCGCGGTCGATTCCAGCGTGGCTCAGGACCCCGATTCGCAAGCGATCGCGGCATTTCTTGATGGCTATTTCTCGGCGATCAACTCCCACGATTACCAGTCGTATATGTCGCTGCTCAGCCCGCAGGAGCAGGAAGAGTTCACCGAAGCCCAATTCGACAGTGGGTACGGCTCGACAACCGACTCGGCCGAGACGCTGACCGGCATCTCCGCCGCGGGAACCGGCGACACGATCGCCAGCCTCACGTTCACCAGCAACCAGGATACTGCCCAGAGCGTTGACCAGTCGGAAAGCTGCACCAACTGGAACATATCCCTGTATCTGCAGAGCAATGGCTCGTCGTATCTGATCGACCC
The DNA here is from genome assembly GCA_036401415.1 of Streptosporangiaceae bacterium. Lineage (GTDB taxonomy): Bacteria > Actinomycetota > Actinomycetes > Streptosporangiales > Streptosporangiaceae > Bog-532. The sequence goes on along the minus strand of DASWVA010000617.1, from coordinate 6,226 downwards.
GCCTCCGCCGGATTACCACGCGACTCATTCCGCGTGCTCCTAAAGACCAACCGGAGAGAACGTTGACCCAGTCATTGTGCGCCAATTGCCGGGGTCCCCTCGGGCACGACGACATGTTCTGCGGGAACTGCGGGCAACCCCGGCCTGCGGCCAGTCCCGCGTTCACGGCCAGCACGGGCGCTGGCCAGCCCACCGGGCCGGTGCCGGGCCGTGGCCGCCTGGGCCACGAAAGCCCGGACGGCGCGGGACCGGCCCCCGGGGCCGCGCCGTGGCCGTCCACGGCGGGGGATGGGCACCCTTGGGTCGGCTCCGGGCGGACGGCTACCCGGCCGCGGCCCGCCGAAGTCCCGGCTGAGGCGGACGGCTTCTTTGGTCACGCCCGCCAGCACCTGGCCACCCAGGTCAGCAACGCGACCCGGTACCTGTGCGCCGCCGCCTACCTCAACCCCGGTTTCGCCAATGTGGTGCTCGGCGAACTGGTGGCATCGCGCCGGGCGGTGGTCCCTTCGCTGGACATCGACCTGGGCCCGATCATCCGGCACTGCCTCAGCGCCAGGAAGCTGCAACTGACCCGCGACCTGGTGCTCACCGTCCTGCTCATCGCGGGCCTGTTCTTCGCCACGCTGCCGGTCATCGCCGTCCTGGCGCTGGCCTTTCTGCTGGCGTTCCTGCCGGGTATCCAGTGGGACCGCAAGTCGATGGGCGTCAAGCTGCTGGCCGGTGTGGGCCTGATGGCCACCGTCGGCACCTTCGTCATCCTGTGGATCGGGCTCGCGCTGCTCAACCAGGTGAGCCGGACCGTCCCCCACTTCGGGCCGCTGGCCACCGGCGCCGGGATCGTGATCGCCGGCCTCATCTTCCTGGCCCTGATCTCGGTCACCATGGTCGCGTACTCCTACAACAAGTTCACGATCCTGGGTGAGCAGCTCGATCCGGGAGCGGTCGTCCGCCGCACCGAACGCGCCGAGGAGTGGGTCGAGTCCCGGATCGCCGAAGTCGAGGCGGCTCAGGGCGGCAACGTCACGCTGTACTCCGGTGAGAACCCGTTCATCGGGACCGGCAAGCGGCAACGCGTCTGGTCCATCGCCATCGAGCTGAACCGGGCGCACAGCTCCAACCGGTGGGTGCAGCCGGAAGCGCGCGGTTACGCGCCCATCGATCCCGTGGAGTTGCACCAGGTGATCCGCGAACGCCTGCTCCGGCTCAAGGACCCGGATCTACCCGGGAACGAGCGCATTTCCGCCCTGGCCGTGGACCATCACGTGGTGGGGGAGGGGCAGCGGCGCTGGGACAGCCCGCTGATCGACCCCAGCGCCCGGCGCCCCTATTCGCAAGCCAGCCCGGAGGCCATCGACGCCCTCATCCGCCATCCACAGGCCGGTATGCGTTACTACCAGCGGGTGTCCGTCAGCGACGAGGGGCAGGAGGTGTGGGCCAACCAGCGCCTGGTCATCGGCAGCGCCGACCAGGAGGTAGGGATTTCGGCGTTCATCTACACCGCGGTCGAGGGCCGGATGTTCTACCTGGAGTTCGTGAGCACGGTTCTCCCGCCGATCCATCGCAGCTACCACGTGATCGACATGCTGCCGAAGATCAGCTCTGTCACCTTTCTGGCCAAGGTGCTGCTGGGCGCGGCGAGCTCGGCCTTCGCTGACATGGTGGCGGCCCCGGCCAGGCTGCTTTCCACGCTACGGCGGATGATGCGGGAACGGCGATCGTTCCGCCAGGAGATCGCGTCGGCCGACGACTACCTGCTGACCGACATGGGCGCGCGGCTGAGCGTCCGCGAGCTCGGCGCGGAGCGCTCACCTCACACCTACCTCCAGAAGCTGGACGCGGAAAAGTACATCAAGATCATTGAGCGGCTGGTCACCGACACCGTGCTGGACTTCCTGGTGGCCAAGGGCGTTGACGCCAGCGCCTACCGCAACGACGCGCAGATGGTCATCAACAGCGGTGTCATGATCTCCGGCGGCACATTCACCAACGTGGCGATGGCCAGCCAGGGCGCCGCCACCCAGACTGCGGCGCCGGCCACGGCGCACTGACCGGAACGGGGAGCATCATGACCGGGGCCGAGGACCGCTCCAGCGAGGCCCCGCGCGGGGCACCCGGCAATTCGGGTATTTCCATCACGGGGGGCAGCTTCTCCGGTGCCGCGTTCGCGGCCGGCGCCCACGCCCGGGCTCACCAGATCAGCCACGCGCCGGACGACTCCGCCCTGCTGGCCCGGATCGATCACCTGCTGCGGCAGCTCGAAGACGGTGCCACCGAGCTGGAGGCGGACGACGCCGAGGCCGTGGCGGACGATGTCGAGCGGGTGCGGGCCGAGATCCGTCAGCGCAAGCCGGAACCGGACACGCTGAGCCGGCTGCTGGGCCGCCTCACCACCCGGGTGAGCTCGGCGGCGGCGCTCCTCACCGCCGTCGATCAGGTCAAGGAGCTGATCACCTCGCTGCTGCACTGACGCGGGGGGGCCAGCGGGCCGGCTCCGCGTGCCCAGCGGCCCGGTCACCCAGCCGGCCAGCACGCCGGCCGCACCGGCAACCTCGGTGACCGCGCATTCTTGAGGGTCAAATCTTGAGGGTCAGATGGGGGGTCTTCCCCATCGACGCCGGCCACCGGTGGCGGCACCCTGAAGAGGTAAGCCTGCTACCCAGAAACGGAACGGGGATCAATCATCATGTTCGCCATCATCGCCCTCGTCGTGGTCGCCATCGTGGCTCTGACCCTCGTCCACGCCCTGTTCTCGCCGTGGCTGCTGCTGGTGGCGCTCGGCATCGCGGCCTGGATCAGGTTCGGCTCGCGGCGGAGCCGGCGGTAGCCGCGCCCGGGACGCCGCAGACGTGACCGAGCGAACCGAGGATGGCCGGTACATCCTGGTCAAAGGGCGGCGCTGGCGCGCGACCGACCCGATGATCCCGCCCGAGCGGGCCGCTGAGCTGCGGTCGGCGCTGATGGCCTGGCGGCGTGAAGTCAAGGCCGTGCGCGGCACCGATGCCGAACGCCCGGCCCGGGACGGAGTGCAGGCGGCCAAGGTGGCGCTGGGTGAGCGCGGCAGCCCGTGGTGGGAGCAGACGGACGCCGAACGCAAGCTGCGCTGGGAGGCGGAGGTCCCGCTCCCGGGCGTGCGCCCCCGATCCTGAGTGAACGGCGGCCGCCACCCGCGCGGCCCCGGCGGGGTCACTGGATGCCGGCGCGAACCGAGGTGATCCGCTGCGTGTTGAAGCCGAGCCAGTGCATCCGTCCCGCGTAGCGCGCGTGCTCCACCTTGATGCAGCGGTCCATGATCACCGTCAGGCCGCCTTCGGTGGCGATCCGGGCGCCTTCTTCATTGATCACGCCGAACTGGCACCACAGGGTGCCGGCCCCGATCGCCACCGCGTCCTTGGCGATGCCGGGCAGGGCGGCGGGCGCGCGGAAGACGTTGACCACGTCGACCTGCCCCGGGACGTCCCGCAGGCTGGGGTAGGACGTCTCGCCGAGGATCTCCGGCTCGCGGGGGTTGACCGGAATCACCCGGTAGCCGTGCCGCTGGAGGTAGTAGCCCACGAAGTAGCTGGCCCGCAGCGGGTTGTTCGACAGGCCCACGATCGCGATCGGGCCGGCGCTGTGCAGCACCCGCTGGATCGCCGTCACGTCCTGGTACGGAGCCAGATCGAAATCGCTCACGCCGTGCTCCCCGCCCGCCTCGGGCCCGCTCACGCCGTCACCGCCCGGCCCGCCTGGCCCGCGGTCGCGGCGACCAGGGCGAAGGCCTGCTCCAGGTCCCAGATCAGGTCGGCCACGGTCTCGGTGCCGACCGACAGCCGCACCGTGCCCGGCCCGACCCCGGCCGCCCGCAGCTCGTCGTCGCTCAGCTGCCGGTGCGTCGTGCTGGCCGGATGGATGACCAGGCTCTTGGCGTCGCCGACGTTGGCCAGGTGCGACCACAGCGACAGGCCGCGGATGAGGTCCTGGCCGCCGGCCCGGCCGCCCGCGCAGTCGAAGGAGAACACCGCGCCGGCCCCGCGCGGCAGGTACTTGCCCACCAGCGGCCGGTAGCGGCTGGACGGCAGGCCCGCGTAGGTCACGTTCGACGCCAGCGGGTGCGCGTCCAGGAATGAGGCCACGGCGCGGGCGTTCTCGACGTGGCGCTCCATCCGCAGGGACAGTGTCTCCAGTCCCTGCAGGAACAAGAAGGCGTTGAACGGCGACATCGCGGCGCCGAGGTCGCGCAGCGTCTCGGCCCGCAGCTTCATCAGGTAGCCGTAGGTCCCGAACGTCTCGTGGAACTGCAGGCCGTGGTAGGCGGGCGACGGGTCCGCGACCACGGGGAACCGCCCGTTGGACCAGTCGAACCGGCCGCTCTCCACGACGACGCCGCCGATCGAGGTGCCGTGGCCGCCGATGAACTTGGTCGCCGAGTGGATCACGATGTCGGCGCCGAAGTCGATCGGGCGGCACAGGTACGGGGTCGCGAACGTGTTGTCCACCACCAGCGGCAGCCCGTGGGCGTGCGCGATGCCCGCCACGGTCTCCAGGTCGAGCACATTCCCGGCCGGGTTGCCGATCGTCTCGCCGAAGAACGCCTTGGTCTCTGGCCGGACCGCGTGGCGCCAGGCGTCCGGATCGTCGGGATCGACCCAGGTCAGATCGACGTTCAGCTTGCGCAGTACGTGCTTGAACTGATTGACCGTGCCGCCGTAGAGGGCCGAGGACGAGACCACGTGGTCGCCCGGCTCCAGCAGCGTGAACAGCGCGGCCGCCTGGGCGGCGAGCCCGCTGGCGAACCCCACCGCGCCGGCGCCGCCCTCCAGGTTGGCCACCCGCTCCTCGAACACCGCCACGGTCGGGTTCATGATCCGTGAGTAGGTGTTCCCGTACTCCTGCAGGTTGAAGTAGGCGGCCGCCGACTCCGGGTCCTCGAACACGTAGCTGGTGGTCTGGAAGATCGGCACCGCGCGGGCCCCGGTGTTCGGATCGGGGCGCTGCCCGGCGTGCAGCTGCCGGGTCTCGAACCCGAACGTGCGGTCTTCCTCGGCCCGGAAGCCGTTGTCGGTCATGAAGCCCTCTTTCTCGGGTCACCCGCGGCGGCGGTCCACGCCGGGCGGTGCTGGTCCAGGAACTGGCGGATGACGGGCGTCTGCCGGGCTTCCTCCAGCAGGAAGCAGTCGTGCCCGTACGGCGCCTCGATCACGTGGCACTCCACCGGCTTGGCCAGGGTGGCCAGCGCGTCCGCGACCTCCCGGGACGCCGCCGGCGGGTACAGCCAGTCGGAACTGAACGCGATCAGCAGCGTCCGCGCCGCGACCCCGGCCAGGGCCCGGGTGAGCGATCCGCCGCCGTGCTGCCGGGCGAGATCGAAGTACGTCAGCGCCCGGGACGTGTAGAGGTAGGTGTTGGCGTCGAACCGCCGGACGAACGAGTCGGCCTGGTGGCGCAGGTAGCTCTCCACCTGGAACTCCGGGTCGGTGAGCGTGTAGCGGATGTCGTCGGCGAACTGCAGCCGCCGGCCGAACTTGTCCTGCAGCGCCGGCCCGGACAGGTACGTGACGTGGCCGACCATCCGGGCCACGCCCAGGCCGGCGTCGGGGCTGCGGCCGGTGCCGTAGTAGTGGCCGGCCTGCCAGGCCGGATCGCGCATGATCGCATCGCGTGCGATCGAGTTCCAGGCCACGCCCTGCGGGTGGAGGGCGTGCGTGCTGGCGATGGCGACGACGGCATCGACCTGATCGGGAAACAGCACCGCCCATTCGAACGCCTGCATCCCGCCGAGCGAGCCGCCGGCCACCGCCACCAGCCGCCCGATACCGAGGACGTCCAGGAAGGCACGCTCGGTCCGCACCATGTCGGCCACCGTGATCACGGGAAAGTCCGGGCCGTACGGCCGGCCGGTCGCCGGGTTGACCGACGAGGGCCCGGTGGTGCCGCGGCAGCCCCCGAGCAGGTTCGTCGACACGACGAAGAACCGGTCGGTGTCGAACGCCTTGCCGGGGCCGATCATGCCGTCCCACCAGCCGAGCCCCGGGCCGGACGCGCCGTCGCGATCCTGCGCCGCGAACCCGTCGCGGGTGCTCCCGGGGGGTGGCGCCTTGGCGAAGCCGGCCGCGTGGGCGTCCCCGCTCAGCGCGTGGCAGACCAGGATCACGTTGTCGCGCTCCGGGGCCAGGGTGCCGTAGGTCTCGTAGGCGACCCGGACCGAGGGCAGCTCCCGCCCGCAGTCGAGCCGCACCGGATCCGGCAG
>DASWVA010000616.1:0-10251 GCA_036401415.1 Streptosporangiaceae bacterium | reverse complement strand
GCGGGCCGCTGGCGCGCAGGCGCATCTCGATCCATTCCCGGTCCGGGTCCCAGCGCGCGACATGCTCGAAACTGTCCAGGTCAAAGTCGGCCCCCAGCTCGTGGTTGAGCACGGACAGCACATTTTTGTTGAACGCGGCGGTCACCCCGGCCGCGTCGTCGTAGGCCGCGACCAGCACCGAGGGGTCCTTGACGAGGTCGGTTCCGAGCAGCAGGGCGTCACCGCCGGACAGGCCGGAGCGGACGCGGGCCAGGAACGAGGCGCGTTGGTCCGGGAGCAGGTTGCCGATCGTGCTGCCCAGGAAGGCGATCAGCCGCGGTCCCTCGGCCGGCCCATCTTCCCCCAGGCCCAGGTACTCCTCGAAGTCGGAGACCACCCCGCTGACCTCAAGGCCGGGATAGTCGGTGAACAGCGCGCTGGCCGCAGCCAGCAGGGCCGGCTCGCTCACGTCCACCGGTACATACCGGCGCAACGTGCCCGCCGCCCGCAACGCGTCGATCAGCAGCCGGGTCTTCTCCGACGAGCCGGAACCCAGCTCCACCAGGGTGGCGGCGCCGCTGGCCGCGGCGATCTGCGGGGCCACGGACTGGAGGATCTCCCGTTCCGCGCGGGTCGGGTAGTACTCGGGCAGCGCAGTGATCTTCTCGAACAGCTCGCTGCCGGTGGCGTCATAGAACCACTTGGGCGGGAGCGACCTGGGTGAGGCGGTCAGCCCGGCCAGCGCGTCGGCGCGCAGCGAATCGGCCAGGAAATCGGCGGGCAGACGTCGCTCGACGTGCAGCGAGGTCGTCATGAGGTCGGGTTCCTTCCGTCGGGGCTGGACGTGGCGGCCATGCCTGCGGGAAAGCTGGCGTGCTGGACCCGCTCGGCGTGGTCCACGGTGACCTCCGAGGGCACCGGCAGCGACCGGACCTTGACGTCGCTGGCGGTGGCGGTGACCAGGGACCGGTCGGGGATCTCGGTCCAGGCCGGGTCCTCGTCGGCGGGCTCGGACGCCACGGTCACGTGGTCCGCGCCGCCCTCGTGACCCTGGCGGCAGAACAGCGTGTGGCCGGCGGTGGTGGCCGCGATCACCTGGCCGTCGGTGAGCAGGAAGTTGAACCGGCCGGACACCCCGGCCTGGTCAAGCAGCCCGATCACCGCGGCCAGGGCGTCGTCCGGAGCCGCGCCGTCCCGGAGCTGCTTCAGGGTCAGTGCCCACAGCAGGGCCGAGTCCACCCGGGCGTCCAGGCTCAGCAGCTCCAGCGGGCTGAGCGCGGCCGCCAGCCCGGCCGCCGTGCCCGGCCAGCCCTCCAGCGCACCGTTGTGGCTGAACAGCCAGCGGCTGGCGCCGAACGGGGCGGAGGCCGACGCGCCCGGCTCGGTGCCGGCACTGGCGTCGCGGACCGCGGCCAGCAGGGCGCCGGTGCGGGTGACCCGGGTCAGGTCGGCGAACGACGGGTCGGCCCAGATCGGCCCGGAGTTCCGGTACCGGGCCGGAACCGGATCGCCGTCGGCGTACCAGCCGGCCCCGAAGCCGTCCACGTTCATGGTGCCGCTGTTCCGCATCATCCGCGGCGCCCACGCCTGCCGGTACAGGCCGAACGGCGGGTCGATGATCGCTTCCCGCAAGCTGACGACCGGTCCCAGATAGGCCAGGTGGCGGCACATCAGAAGGCCTCCGGGCGGGCCGACCGGGCGGTGCGGAAGCCAGCGAAGATCTGCCGCCGGATCGGGTAGTCCCAGTTCCGGAACGTGGCCCGGCAGGCGGCCGGGCTGACCGCGAACGATCCGCCCCGCAGCACCTTGTACCCGGGGCCGAAGAACACCTCGGAGTACTCACGGTACGGCCAGGCTTCAAAGCCGGGATAGGGCTGGAAGTCGCTGGAGGTCCACTCCCATACGTCGCCGATGAGCTGGCGGGCGCCGCACGGGGCGGCGCCGTCGGGGTAGGAGCCGGCCGGGGCCGGGCGCAGGTGAGCCTGCCCCAGGTTCGCGTGCGCGGCCGCGGGCGCCTCGTCGCCCCACGGGAACCGGCGGGTCAGGCCGGTCACCGGGTCGTAGCGGGCGGCCTTCTCCCACTCGGCCTCGGTCGGCAGCCGCCGGCCCGCCCAGCGGGCGTAGGCGTCCGCCTCGTACCAGCAGACGTGCAGCACCGGCTCGGCCGGCGGCACCAGCTCGGTGACCCCGAACACGGTATGCACCCACTGACTCCCGTCCCGGCGCCAGGTCATCGGGGCGGCCAGCCCGGCCCGCTGCCGGTGGTGCCAGCCTTCCGGGGTCCAGAACCGCGGGTCGTCGTAGCCGCCCTCGGCGATGAACGACTGGTAGGCGGCGTTGGTGACCGGCGTGGTGTCGATGAAAAATGGCGCTGCGCTCACGGTGTGCGCGGGCCGCTCGTTGTCCAGCGCCCACGGCTCGGTCGCGGTGCCCATGGTGAACGGACCGCCGGGTACCGGCACCTCGGCCGGCAGGCTGAGCGCATCGGCGGGCGCCGGAGCAGGCGGGCAGGCGGTCAGCACCGCCGCGCCCTGGCGCAGCTGGTGGGTGATGAGCATGGTCTCGTCGTGCTGCTGCTCGTGCTGCACGATCATGCCGAACGCGAACCCGCCGGTGATCAGGCGGCGCCCGGAGAACGGGGCCCGCTCCAGCAGGTCGAGCACGCGCCCGCGCACGTCGGCGGCATAGACCCGGGCTTCCTGCGGTGGCAGCAGCGGCAGCGTGGGGCGCTCGGACCGCGGGTGCTCGAACGCGTCGTACAGGGAGTCGATCTCCGGGTGAATCGGCTCCTGGCCGCCGACCTCGCGCAGCAGCCACATCTCTTCCTGGTTGGCGATGTGCGCCAGGTCCCAGACCAGCGGGGACATGAGCGGTGAGTGCTGGCGGATCAGGTCGTCCTCGTCGACGCAGTCGGTCAGCGAGGTGGTCCGCTCCCGGGCGGCGACCAGCGCGGCCGCGATCTCCTCGCGCAGGCGCTCCGCGCTGAGCGGGGCCGCGGCCGGGCTGATGGGTCTGTCCTGTGACGCGGTCACTGCTTCCCCTCGAGTTGGTCGTCGGCTGGACACCGGCGTCTGAGCACATAGCGTTCGGTGAACTCGGCCACCGAGTGGCGGATGTCAGCCGGGGCGTTGGCCCGGCCCAGCGCGGCGTCGGCGGCCTCGAAGCACTGCTGGCTGGCCCGGGCGATCTCCGGGTCCGCGGGCCCTTCGCGCGCCGCCCGCAGCCACGGGTTCCGGTCGGAGGTGCCTGGGGGCGCGTGCTGACCGCGGCCGGAGGTGAGAGGCTCGGCCGCCGCCATGGCGGTTTCCGCGGCCTGCGGGTCCTCGAACAGGGCCCAGGCCACGGCGGCGGGCACCACCCAGCCGTCGTCCCCGGGCTGGGCGTCGATCATCCGCAGCTCCAGGTGACCCTGGGGACGGACCGGCGGGAACAGGGTGGACAGATGGTAGGTCAGATCGTCCGCGGTCGGCCGCCGTTCACCGTGCCCGCGCAGCCAGCGGCGGAACGTCAGCCCGGGCGGTGCGGTCCACGACGGCGAGCCTTCGCGGCGGACCACCATCAGTTCGGCGTCCAGCGCGTAGGCCGCGTAGGTGTCCCGGGGGTCGCGGTCCCCGTTCGGAGGCGGCCGGGTCCGGCCCGGATCGAGATGGGCCCAGACCTCCTGGCGGGTCGACCGCCAGCCCGATGGGCGGCCCTGCCGGAGCGGTGAATTGGCGAACGCGGCCACCAGCAGCGGCCCGATCCGGTGGGCGAGCCGCCATCGCCAGCGGTAGCCGCCGGTGGCCGTGGTGTCCTGGCCCGCGTCCAGGCAGACCTGGACCGATGCGGTGTTGCACATCATCTGACGGCCCCACGGGCCGCTGCGGTCAAAGAACTCCTCCATCGCCGCGTACCGGGGGAGATCGAGCACGCGGCGGGGCGGGCGGAGCGGGTCGTAACCGTAACCCTGGAGGCGAAGGCCTGCGCGGCCCACCGCCTCCCGCAGGGTGGTCATCTCCTGGCGGACCGCGGTGATGCATTCGCCGAGGCTGTCGGCGGGCGCGGAGCTCAGCTCCAGCTGGCCGCCGGGCTCTGTGGTGAGCGTCGCCCCGGAGGGCAGCGCGGCCGGGTCGGGAAGTACGGCTGGTGCGGTGAGATCGGCCACGGCGGGAAACGATCGCCGGGCCGGGACGGGTAGGGCCGGGTCATGGGCATCGCGGACGAGCCACTCGAGCTCGACGCCGATGCGGCGGGGAGGGCCGGTCTTGAACGCGATGCCGTGCACGTGCGCGGCCGCGGTCTCCTCGGTCAGGCCGCCGTCCGCGGGCGGGTCAGTGGGCCGGGTCACGGGGCCCCCGTTCGTGGTGGGAAGACATCTGAAGGCGCCAACCGAGGCCGACCATAAACGGGGGGTCTGACAAAATGCCTTCGGCCGCGTGCTGGTCTCTGCCATCAACGGTGTCACAGTTCCGCCGATTCCCCGGGGGCCCGGCCGGTTACCCGGTGCGCCCGCCGTCAGTCCGGGGTGGTGGCGCGGACCTCGACCCGGCCCGGCTCGCCCCCCTGCACCACGCCGACCAGGGCGGCCTCGGCGCCCCGGCCGCGCAGGTCCGCGCGCAACCCGTTCAGGGCGCCGGGCCGGACCGCGATCAGCAGGCCGCCGGACGTCTGCGCGTCGTGCAGCAGCACGGCGGTGACCGGGTCGGTGCCCGGCTCGACGTCGACCACGCCGGACAGGTAGGACATGTTGGCGCTGGTGCCGCCGGAGACGAAGCCGGCCGCGGCCAGCCCGGCCGCACCGGGCAGCAGCGGCACCTGGTCGGCCCAGACCTCGGCGCCCAGTCCGCTGGCCCGCAGCATCCGGTGCAGGTGGCCGAGCAGGCCGAACCCGGTGACGTCGGTGGCGGCCCGCACCCCGGCCTGCAGCGCGGCCTCACTGGCCGGCCCGTTCAGCGTGGTCATGGCCACGACCGCGTCCGCCAGCACCTCGTCGGGGGCGGCCCCGCGCTTGTGCGCGGTGGCGATGACGCCGGTGCCGACCGGCTTGGTCAGTACCAGCAGGTCGCCGTCCCGGGCCCGGTCCACGGTCATCAGCCGGGCCGGGTCGGCCATCCCCACCACCGCCAGGCCGTACTTGGGCTCCGGGTCGTCGATGGTATGGCCGCCGACGACCAGGCAGCCCGCGCCGGCGGCGGCCTCTGAGCCGCCGCGCAGCACCTCGGCCAGCACCTCGATCGGCAGCGTCTGCCCCGGCCAGGCGGTCAGGTTGAGCGCGATCACCGGGCGGCCACCCATGGCGTACACGTCGGACATGGCGTTGGTGGCCGCGATCCGGCCCCAGTCCCGCGGGTCATCCACGATCGGGGTGAAGAAGTCGGTGGTCAGCACCAGCGCGCGGTCGTCGTCCAGCCGCAGTACCGCGGCGTCGTCCCCCTCGGCCGCGCCCACCAGCAGGTCACCCGCGGCCCCGGCCAGCCCGCCTGGACCGCCGCCCGGGCCGGGAGCCGCGCCCTGCGCGGCGCCGAGGCTGGCCATCAGCTGGTCCAGCGCCGCCATCGGGAGCTTGCAGGCGCACCCCGCGCCGTGGGACAGCGAGGTGAGCCGGATCGTTTCGCTGACTTGCTCTGTCACTGTGCCTCCATCGTCGCGTGGCCCGGAGCATCCCCGTCCGTCCCTCATTATGGGAAGAGCACCGAGTGACGACCGGGCCCGGGGCGGCCCGTGCCCGGCTCAGGTCCCGCCGTCCACACGGTGAGTACGCTCTTGGTAACACGCCGTAGTTGCGTAGATGACGGCTTGTGCTCGGGGCCTCTGGCAGGATGGAACAACGATGAAGGTGCCGTCCGTAAGGATCCCGGTGTTCCGCCGCGGTAAGTACAACGAGCTGCCCGGGGTGGTCGCCCCGGCGCGCCTGGACCGCCGGACCAAGAACCTGACCAAGCGGCTGTGCCCCGGCGACATCGCCATCATCGACCACCTTGACCTGGACCGGGTGGCGGCCGACGCGCTGATCAGCCGGAAGGTGGCCGCGGTGGTCAACGCGGCGGTCAGCATGAGCGGCCGGTACCCCAATCTGGGGCCGCAGCTGCTGATGGAAGCGGGCATCCCGCTCGTCGACGGCGTCGGTCATGACGTGTTCGGCAAGGTCCGGGAGGGCGCCACCGTCCGGCTTGACGGGGACACTCTGTACGCGGGCGACCAGGTGGTGGCCAAGGGGACCCCGCAGACTCCCGACACCGTCGAGGCCATGATGGCCGAGGCCCGGGCCGGGATCGTCACCCAGATCGAGGCATTCGCCGCCAACACCATGGAGTTCCTCAAGCGGGAACACGAGCTCCTCGTGGACGGGGTGGCCCTGCCGGACACCCGCACCCGGATGGATGGCCGCCACGTGCTGGTCGTGGTCCGCGGCTATCACTATCGTGAGGACCTGGCCGCGCTCCGGCCCTACATCCGCGAGTACCGTCCGGTGATGGTGGGGGTGGACGGCGGCGCCGACGCGCTGCTGGAGGCCGGGTACGTGCCGGACGCCATCGTCGGTGACATGGACTCGGTCACCGACGAGACCCTGCGCTGCGGGGCGGAGCTCATCGTGCACGCCTACGCCGACGGGCGGGCCCCCGGCCTGGCCCGCATCAACGAGCTGGGCCTGACCGCCGCGGTCTGCCCGGCCGCGGGCACCAGCGAGGATGTCGCCCTGCTGCTGGCCGACGGCAAGGGTGCCAGCCTGATCGTGGCGGTCGGCACCCACTGGACCCTGGAGGAGTTTCTCGACAAGGGGCGGTCCGGAATGGCCAGTACATTCCTGACCCAGCTTCGCGTCGGTACCAAGATCGTCAATGCCAAGGGTGTCAGCCGGCTCTACCGGAGCCGAATCTCGAGCTGGTCCCTTATCGTGCTCGCGCTGGCCGCCGCCGTGACCGTGTTCGTCGCCGTCGCGGCCTCACCGGCCGAGCCCATCCTGATCCGATACTTCGACGCAACGTGGCATTCGTTCGCGTCCTGGCTCACCGGACTGTTCAATTGATTGATTTTCGCTATCACCTGGTTTCCATCGTCGCCGTCTTCCTGGCCCTGGCCGTCGGGATCGTGCTCGGCTCAACCGAGCTACGGGGGGCCGCGCTGTCGGCCCTGGACCGGACCTCAAGCGCCCTGAGCACCAAGCTCGAGGCGGCCGACAACGAGAACAACGCCCTGCAGCAGCAGATCCAGGGGGACCACCAGTTCGCCCAGGCGGCCGAGCCGGTGCTGCTGAACCACCTGCTGGACAGCAAGCGGGTCGTCATCATCACCACCCCGGGCGCTCCCAGCAGCGTGATCAACGGCATCAGGGCCGGGCTGAACGACGCCGGGGCCACGGTCAGCGGCCAGGTCACGCTGTCGTCCAAGTTCGCCGACACCAGCGCGGGCAACCTGAGCCTGCTGAGCCAGCTGACCCAGCAGGCCACGCCGCCGGGGCTCACGCTGGCCAACGGCAGCCCGCAGGAACAGGCGGCCCAGTTGCTGGCGACCGCGCTCGTCTCCAAGGCCCAGAGCCCCAGCGGCACCGCGGGCGGTAACGGCAGATCCGGCGCCAGCAACAGCGGTAACAGCGGAAGCTCGGGCAACGGCTCCGTCACCAGCCAGAACGCCCAGACCATCGTGTCCAGCTTCTCGGCCGGAAATTTCATCACGGTCAGCGGTCACCCCACCAACGGGGCGACGCTGGCGGTCATCGTGACCCCGGCCACCGCGCCGCAGGACGGTAACTCCGATCCGGCCAGCCAGGCCGTGGTGGCGCTGGCCCAGGAGTTCGGCAGCGGCAGCCAGGCCACGGTGGTGGCCGGCTCATACGCCGCATCGGGCCCGGGCAGCGCGATCTCCGCCGTCCGTTCCAGCGGCGCGGCCAACGACGCCTCCACGGTGGACAATGCGGACACCGTCGTTGGCCAAATTGTTGCCGTCCAGGCGCTGGAGCAGCAGATGAACGGCCACAAGCCCGGTAGCTTCGGTATCCAGTCGAACGCCGGCACGGTGGGGCCCAGCCCGGCACCAACCCCGAGCGCCTCCGCCAGCTCCTCGCAGAAACCTCCCGCAAAGGGGAAATAGATGACCAGTGCCCGGCGTGCGGCGGTCTCCGCCGCGACGGCGGTCATCGCAGCGGCGGCGGCCCGGGCCGCCTACCAGGCGCTGACCCGCAATCCGCCGGGCGGGTCCACCCAGTGGACCCGGACCAACCACCGCGGTGAGCCGGTGACGCTGCTCGAAGGGCCGGCGGTGGCCGCCGCCGGAGCCGTGGCCGCGGTGCTCGCGCCGGGCGTGCCGGCCCGCACCCGCGCCGCGCTGGCGGCCGCGGCAGCCGGAGCTGGCGCGTTCGGCGGCTATGACGACATCGCGGGATCCGCGGCCAAGCGCGGGTTCCGCGGGCACCTCGGCGCCCTGGCCCACGGGGAGATCACCACCGGCTCAGTCAAGCTCGGCGGCATCGGCGCCACCGGGCTCGCCGCCGCCGCGCTCACCGGCGGCCCGGCCGCGGACGTGGCGGTCAACGCCGCGCTGGTGGCGGGCAGTGCCAACCTGCTCAACCTGTTCGACCTCCGGCCCGGGCGCGCGATCAAGGTCGTTCTGGCCGCCGGGCTGCCGCTCGGCCTCACGCAGCTGACCAGAAGGAACGGCCCGCGGACGCGGGTGGCCACGGTGGCGGCGCCCCTGGGCGCGGCCGTGGCCCTGCTGCCGGATGACCTCGGCGAGCGGGCCATGCTCGGCGACGCCGGCGCCAACGCCCTCGGGGCCATGATCGGCGCGGCCGCCGCGGGCAGCCTGTCCCGCCGCACCCGGCTCGGGCTGCTGACCGGGGTGATCGCGCTGACCACGGCCAGCGAGGTGGTCAGCTTCACCAAGGTCATCCAGCGCACGCCGCCGCTGCACTGGCTGGACATGCTCGGCCGCCGGCCCGCGCACGCCGCCAGCCCGGCCGGTGCCCCGGGCCGCAGGACCCGGGCACCGGGCCAGGGCGGCGCGGCGGCGGGCGTGCCCGCGCGGGGCGGATCGCTCGACGAAAACGGCGACGCCGGCCGCGATCACTCCAGCCTGGCCGCACCGCATTCCCCGTGACGGCTCCGGTGGCCGCGCGAGGTGCCTCCCGGCCGCCGGGCCAGGGCATCGGCCGCGCCGCCGCGGTCATCGGGATTCTGACCGTCGCCTCGGGCGTGGTGGGATTCGGCCGCCAGCTGATCTTCGCGCACACCGTCGGGGCCAGCTGTGTCGGCACCGCTTACACCACGGCCAACCAGGTCCCCAACATCATCTACGACATCGTGCTGGGCGGGGCCCTGACCAGTGCGGTGGTGCCGGTGCTGGCCGGCCCGGCGGCCCGCGGGCCGGAGGGCGCGGCCGAGGCCCGCCGGATTTCCTCGGCCCTGCTGACCTGGGCGGTAGTGCTGCTCGTGCCGGCGGCGGCAGTGATCGTGCTGATCGCGGGGCCGCTCACCTCGGTGCTGATCCCGGCCACCCCGGGCTGCGCTCACGGAGCCACGCTGGCCGCCAGCGCCCGCATGCTGATCGCCTTCGCCCCCCAGATCCCGCTGTACGGGCTGGCGGTGGTGCTCTACGGCATCCTGCAGTCGCACCGCCGGTTCACCGCCCCGGCGCTGGCCCCGGTCCTGTCCAGCGTGGTCGTGGCGGCGGCCTACGTGGCGTTCGGCGTGCTCGGCCACGGGCTGGCCAACCGGCCCGGCGCGGTCCCGGTCACGGCCGAGCTCACGCTGTCCCTGGGCACCACGGCCGGGGTACTGGCCCTGGCCGCGACCGGCGGAGTCCCGGTCGGGCGGCTGCGGCTCGGGCTACGTCCCACCCTGCGGTTCCCGGACGGGGTCGCCGCCCGGGTGTCCCGGCTGGCCGTGGCCGGCGTGGCCACGCTGTTCGCTCAGGACCTGTCCACCGTGGCCGCGATCGTGCTGTCCAACGGGCGTGGCGGCCACGGCGCGCTGGTGCTCTACAGCTACGGCTGGCAGATGTTCTTCATCGTCTACGCCGGCCTGGCCGTGCCCGTGGCCACTAGCGCTTTCCCGTTGATGGCCACGCAGGAGGCGAGCAGCGAGCAGTTCCGCGCGACCAGCGCCGCCGCCACCCGGGCGGTCGTGCTCGTGTCCTGGCTGGGGGCCGCGGTCCTGACCGGTGCCTGCCTGCCGCTGGCCCAGGTGTTCAGCCACGATCCCGGCCAGGCCCGCCAGCTGGCCTGGGCGCTGGCCCTGTTCGCGCCCGGCCTGGCCGGGTACGGGCTGACCGCCACGCTGTCGCGCATCCTGTACGCGG
>DASWVA010000615.1:0-2975 GCA_036401415.1 Streptosporangiaceae bacterium | reverse complement strand
GCTCGAGGCTGAGTACTACGACACTGAGGACCTGCGGTTGCTGCGCGCGGGCGTCACGCTGCGGCGGCGCCGCGGCGGCACGGACAGCGGCTGGCACCTGAAGCTGCCGGCCGGCCCGCAGACGCGGCGCGAACTCCGGCTCCCCCTCGGCCGCAGCGGGCGGACCGTGCCCGCCGAGCTGGCTCAGCTGGTCCGGGTCTACAGCCGGGGCCGGCCGCTGGCTCCGGTGGCCCGGATCGCCACCGTCCGGCACATTCGCACGCTGGTCGACGAGGCTGGCACGTCCCTGGCCGAGGTGGTCGCGGACGAGGTCTCGGCCCAGACGCTGGGCGAGTCGACCACCATCTCCAGCTGGCGTGAGGTCGAGGTCGAGCTGACCGGGGGCGATCGTCAGCTGCTGCGCGCGGCCGACAAGCGCCTGCGCCGTGGTGGCCTGCAGCCCGCGGGCCGGATGGCCAAGCTGGAGCGCGCACTGGCCGGCGCGCTGCCAGCCGCCGACGACCGTCAGCAGCCCGGCCGGGGGACGGCCGCCGCGACCGTGCTGGACTACGTGACCGGGCAGGCGGAACAGCTCAAGGCCCTGGACCCGGCGGTGCGGCGGGACGAGCCGGACTCCGTGCACCAGATGCGGGTCACCACCCGCCGGCTGCGCAGCACGCTCCAGTCGTTCGGCAAGATCCTGCCCACCGCCGACACCAAACACCTGGCCGAAGAGCTGCGCTGGCTCGGTCACGTCCTGGGCGAGGCCCGGGACCACGAGGTGCTGTCCGGGCGCATCGAGGCCCAGCTGCACCAGGCGCCGGTGGAACTGGTCATGGGCCCCGTGCAGGCCCGGATCCGCGAGCACTTCGCCCCGCTGGCCGGGCAGAGCCGCCAGGCCGTGCTGGAAACGCTGGACTCCGAACGATACTTCGCGCTGCTGGACGAGCTGGACCAGCTGGTGGCCAGCCCGCCGCTGGGCCCGGACGCGGGCAAGCCGGCCAAGGAGGCCCTGCGCACCGCGGTGGCCCGGGCCTACAAGCGCACGGACCAGCGGATGCAGGCGGCCGGGCGGGCCCGCCCGGGCGAGCCGGCCAACGTGGCGCTGCACGCCGCGCGACGGGCGGCCAAGCGGGCCCGGTACGCGGCCGAGGCGGTCACCCCGGTCTACGGGAAGCAGGCCCGCCAGTTCGGGAAGCAGATGAAGAACGTCCAGTCCTCGCTGGGCGCGCACCAGGACGCGGTGATCGCGCGGAACACCCTGCGGGAGATCGGTGTCCGGACGCACCTGGAGGGCGAGAACGCATTCACCTTCGGCCTGCTGCATGAGCTCAACAGCACCGCGGTCCGCGACTCCGAGCGCCGCGGCTGGCACGACTGGAAGCGTGCTTCGGCGCCGAAGTACCGCCGGTGGCTCACGAAGTAGTCCGCTGATCAGGTGATCGGCGGCAGCGTCTGGTCGTGGTGGAGGACGGAGCGGAACGGGTCGCCGCGATCGGACAGCCGGCCGAATACCGTCCGGACGGTGATCCCGTCCGGACGGAGCGCCGGGTCGTCGAGCTCGTCCCAGTCGATGGGGGCAGAGATCGGGGCGCCGGGCGCGGGCCGCGGGCTGTAGGGCGCGACCAGCGTCTTGTGCCCGGCGTTCTGGGTGTAGTCCAGCCGGGCGTGGCCGCCCCGGTCCCGTCGTTCCCACTTCCAGCTGACCAGCTCGGGCACGGCGTCCCCGATCGCCCGGGACAGCTGCTCGGCCCAGTCGCTGGTCTCCTGCGAGCTGGGCCCGGGCCGGATCGGGATCCAGATCTGGATACCCCGCTGGCCGGTGACCTTGGGCTGGCCCCGGACCCCCAGGTGGTCCAGGGCAGTGCGGTGCAGCCGGGCCAGGACCAGCAGGTCGTCCCAGGTCGTGCCAGCGCCGGGGTCGATGTCGATCAGCACGTAGGTGGGCTGGTCCGGCCGGCCGGCCCGGGCGGTCCAGGCGTGCCACTCCAGCGCGCCGTAGTTGGCCGCCCAGACCAGCGCCGCGGGCTCATCCACGACCAGGTAGGTGCTGGCTTCGTCGGCCTTGACGTCCGGCCGTTCCCAGCGCGGCAGCCAGTCCGGCGCGTGGCTGGGCAACTGCTTGTTCCAGAACCCCTGGGCCCCGGCCCCGCCTGGGAAGCGGTTCATGTTCAGCGGCCGGTGTTCCAGGTAGGGCAGCACGACCGGGGCAATCCGCGCCGCGTAGGAGATGAACTCCCGCTTGCTGACCGCTGGCTCACCCTTCCGGCCGCCGCCGGCGCGGCGGGCCGGGAAGATCTCCTTGTCCAGGTTGGTCAGCTTCAGCTGGCGGCCGAAGATCTCCCAGGTCCCGCTGGCCCCGAGGTCTTCCAGCGCGTCCAGTTCGTCCTCGCTGGGCGGCACGACCTGGCCCGCTCCCCCGGAGCCTTCGGCGCGGACGGTGGACGGGCTGACGAGGCGGTGGCCGGAGCCGGCCTTTGTTCTGGCGGGGGCGGCCTTCGCTCCGGCGCGGACGGTCTCAGTTCCGCCGGAGCTGGCCGACACCGAGGCCTGATCCGGTGGCAGGTCAGATCGCCACAGCCGGTCCGGGTCGGCCTTCACCTCGTCGTTGGTCCGCCCGCTGAGCACCGACTCCAGATGGTCCTCGGGATTCCAGCCCTGGACCGCGTACTCGTCGTGCTTGTGGAACAGCAGCCACTGCTCTTTGCCGCTGCTGCCCGGGTTACTGCTGCCCGGGTTACTGCTGCCCGGGCCGCTGCGGCCCGGGTTCCCCCGGCGGATCAGGATGAACCGGCCCTTGAGCTTGTGGCCGTACACGTCGGCGTGCAGTTCGCCGTCGCGCACCGCGGCGGCCGCGTCGTCGGCCGCGTGCAGGTCCCAGGTACCGGTGTCCCACACGATCACATCACCCCCGCCGTACTGGCCGGAGGGGATCACACCTTCGAACTCCAGGTACTCGATCGGGTGGTCTTCGACGTGGATGGCGGCGTGCTTGA
>DASWVA010000614.1:0-5006 GCA_036401415.1 Streptosporangiaceae bacterium | reverse complement strand
GTGTCCAGCGTCTCGTGCAGGGTGTGGTAGGCGAGCTCGGTGGTGTGGTCGAAGTGCAGGCGCCAGAACGCGAAGATGCCCCAGGCGACGGCGCCGATCTCGTGCGGCGAGGCGCCCGCCGTCCTGGCCAGAAGATACATGCGGGCGGCGGTGAACGACTGGCCCGCCCACACCGGGATCTGGCGGTCCCGGGCCAGCATCGTGGTCGGCTCGTTCTCGTTCCGGGTCGACGGGTGGTCCTTGATCCGGCCGTCTGGCCGGGGAACCGGGTTCTGCCCGCGGTCCGGGGTCGCGACGGTGCGACGGCCCTCGCTGTCCACCGCTGCGGTGCTGAGAAAGTCCTCGGGCCGTTCCTCCAGCACGTCCGCGCCGTGGGTTCGCGCCGTGTGCCGACCCGCGCCGAAGTACTCCATCAGGTCGTGCAGCACCATCATCTTCTCGCGCAGGGTGAAGGCACCCGGGTGGCCCAGTACGCCGAGCATCCCGTGCCGCCACTTGCCGCCCGCCGGCCGCAGGTGGTCAGCCAGTCCCGGCGCGGTGCGGAAGTAGGGCAGGTAGGTACCGAGTGGGCTGCCGTCGGCTTCGGCGCGGTCACGGGCCAGTTCGCGCCGGACGTCATCGGAGTTGGGCAGCGTGTCGATGAAGCGGTCCACCCGGGTCAGTACCACGTCGATCAGTGGTTCCACGTGTCCTTCCTGCTCGACCCGCCGCGCCAGCTCCTTCTCCTCGCGCCGTCCCGGCTTGGCCTCGATCCACCCCATCAGGCCGCGGGCCAGCTCGGTGGCGTTGTTCACGCGGATGTTGTGGACCTTGGCCCCGAAGTCCGGGTGCTGCCCGACCTCCCGGCCCAGCAGTACGTGCGGGCCGCGGTGCCCGGTGGGTTCGACCAGCAGGCGGGCCAGCCGCTTGTCCACCGCATCCGACAGCGCGCGGAACCGCGCGATCTCCCCGTCGCTCAGCGGGCGGACGCCGGCCGGCCGTGTTTCGTGCTCGTGGGCCAGCTGGCCGCGCAGCTGCTGCAGGTAGGTCACCAGGAGCTCACGCTGCTCGGCAACCACGTGCCCCCGGACCTGCCCGGGCAGGTCGGTCATCACCTGCTGGAGATGCTGCCGGGCCGCGTCGTGCTGCCGCTCCAGCTCGGTGCGCTGCTGCGCCAGCGGCTGCCGCCGCCGGCGCAGCTGCCCGGCCAGCTGTGAGCGCGCCGCGGCCAGGTCCTGGTCGAGCCGGCGCTCGTAGTCGTTCAGTTCGCGGTTCTCACCGTCGAGCTGCCGCTGCCGGTCTTCCATCAGCTGCGGGTTCATTGGGCGTACCGGCTGCGCGGCCTGCTGGTACGCGGCACGCCGTCCGGCGAGCCACAGCCGGCCCTGCTGCCAGCTGTCCTGGGCCCGCTGGTACGCATCGTCCGCCTGCCGGCGCAGCGACTGGTCTTCGGCGTCGACCATGGCCAGGCGCTGCTGGATGGCGTCCGCCTCACGCCGGAGTTGCGCGACGTAATTGTCGGCTTCCTCCCACCGGCGGTCCTCGATGTCCTCCAGGCCGTGGCGCACGGCGCGGGTCAGATCATGGCCGCCCAGCTCCAGGGCGCCGCCCGGCAGGCCGCCGGGCCGGAATCCGGCCGGCCCGGACAGCTGGCCGGCCAGCTCCGCCGCGCCCGCCTCGTCCCCCCGGGCCAGGGCTTCGGCGACCCGGGCCCGCGCCTGGAACTGCGCCTCACGGGTGGCCGCGGGGTTCTCCCCGGGCAGGCCCGGGCGGCCCAGCAACTGGCCGGCGCGGCTCATCGCGTCCTGAAACGCCGTGGCCGGCAGCGCGGACAGCACCTCGGGCAGCCGCGGGTCGTCCCGGCCCGACAGGTCGCCGATGCCCGCGTCGAGCAGCCGGTCCTCGGCCTCGTCGAACCGCTGGGCGGCCACCACCACGCGGCGCTCGCTCACCGCCGCCCCGTCCGCGTCCCGTGAGCTGCCCGCATCCTCCAGCCGGCCGAGCAGCCGCTCGTGGGCCTGGACCGCCCGGGCCAGCTCCGTGGCGGCGTCCGCGTAGGCCGCCATCTCCTCCGCGGTGCCGGGCGCGTCGTGGTCCGGCGTCCCGGTGGTCGCCTCGCCCGGCTCCCCGGGATGGTGGGCAGTCTCGTACTCCGCGGCGGTAGGGGTGGCGGGCGCCCCGGGGAACAGCGACCACCACCGCCGCCGGCGCCGCTCCGTGGTCTGGCGGCGCCGCTGCCGTTCCCGGTCACCAGGCGGCGGCATCTGATGGTGGAACATGTGCCGCGGGTCGGGGTCGACGGCCATCCAGTCATCGTCAGCCATGGCCGCCTGCTGGTTCAGGGCGTCCATGTCGATGGTCCGCCGGCCCGCCGCGAGGTAGTCCTCGCCGTCGGGCCGCAGCGGGACGGCGTGGTCGGTGATCCGGCCGTAGCCGTCGAGGAACGCGAAATTGAAGTCCTGGGCCAGCATCGCCCGGGGCCGCACCTGCCACGGGTCGACGATCACCGTGCTCTGGGGGGCGCTGGGATGGCCGATCGCGACGAAGACGTGGTCGGTGTCACCAGGCCGGGGGCTGCGGGGGTCGCGGGGATTGAGGTCGACGTAGTAGATGAGCACCCCGTTCGGCAGCGGCCGCCGGTTCAGCAGGCTGTAGGTCAGCGCGGCGTGTTCCCCGCAGTTCCCCCAGCCGATCCGGTCGGCGGACGCGGCCATCTGCCCCAGCTGTTCCGGCAGCGTGCCCACGGGCTGGCGGCGGACGTTCCGGACCGCGCCCAGCCGGGCCCAGGCGGTACCGCCCTGGTCGTTGGAGAAAGCCGCCTGGTTGGAAGGCCGGATCCGGTGGTTCACGTCCCGGATGACCGAGTTCCCGATCTCCAGCAGGCGTTCGGTGAGCGACGGCACCGGGTTGACCGGCCGCCCGCGGGCAGGCCGCCCGGGCCGGATGGTGACCGGCCGGGCTGAGTACCGGGGCCCGACCGTCCGGTCCGGCCCCGCGGTCCTGCGGCGCAGGCCCTCCTGCAGCACGATGCGCTCGGCGGCCGGCAGGTGCCGGCTGACGGACCGGGCCCGGCGGGTACGTTCCTCGCGGGGGGCGATCTCGATGATCCGTGGCCTTACGTAGCCGTCGTCGAGGTCCATGGCGTCGTAGGTGGATGGCCCCGCCTCGTACTCCGGCGCCCATGGGGTGCTGGGCGGGGCGGCGCTTTCCGGGGCTGGCCCTGGCTGGCCAGCTTCGTCGTTCCCGGCGCCGTCCGGTCGATCGTCCGTGGGGCGGTCGCCGATGAGCGCGCCGAGCATCGCCAGGTGGCGGGAGCGCAGGCCGCCACGGGGCGGGCCTTCCGGTGGCAGGTCGTCGCCGGGTTCGCCGGCCGGCGGGGTGAGGGTGAAGTCGCCGAGCAGGCTGCCCTCGTTGGCCGCGGTCCGGCTGACGGTGACCTCGGTGCCGCCGGCCTCGGTTCCGCCGGCCGGGGAGCTCAGTACGTGGGTGCGGCCGGCGGCCTGGGACTCGTCCCGCAGGCCGAGCTGGTGGGCGATCTCGTGGGCGTAGACGACGGGGGCCCGGCCGGTGATCCAGTGGTACTGGTCCATGGCCTGCGCCGCCTCGTCCGGGCCGGGCGGTCGCACGGTCACCGTGAGGTGGCTGTCGCCGTAGCTCGCCGCGTCCACGGCCCGGACCCTGAGCACGCTGCCGTCGGGCAGCTGGTGCCGGGGCGTGTTGAAGTACCGGTCGAGACCTTCGGCCAGGTGGTTCCTGACCTCTTCCAGTTCGTTTGGGGTGACTGCATGCTCGGGCAGCAGGGTCAGACCCACGGTGAGCTCGGTGACGGGCTGCCCGTCCTCATCCTCGGTCCAGCGGGCGTCGAAGCCGGATCTGACCTGCACCCACGACGCGGGGTCGACCCACACGTGCTGCCGGCGCACCACCCCGGGATCGCCCGCCTGGGAACCGTACCGGGCGCCGGTGCCCGCTTCGCCCGGCTCCTCACCCGGTTCTCCGCCCGGTTCTCCGCCCGGTTCCTCGCCCGGCAGGTGCGGCGGCTCCACGGTAGGCTGGCGCAGCAGGTCCGCGACCGGGTCGTGCCGGGCCGCCAGCGGCCCGGGGAGGGGGACCCGTACCGCGGGGGCCGCAGGAGCGGCCGGCGCCGCGGGCGCCGCGGGTTGCCCGCCGTCCTCGTAATCCATCGCTTCCGGGAACTGGTCCCTGACGATTCCCTGGAACACGCTCAGCAACTCGTTCCCGCGGGCGTAGTCACCGTTGATCCGCGGCCCCAGCTGCTGGGACCAGTAGTGGGCGGCACCCCGATCGTCGGTGACGCCCGCGCCCTCCAGCAGGCCCGTGATCTGGCCGGCGTCGTTCTTGTCGATCCCGGTCTGCGGCTTCTTCAGCATCCGGTCCAGGTAGTTGAGGATCAGCTCATCGCGGGGCACCAGCTCGCCCGAAACGACGGCGTCGCCCTCGAGCTGCATCATCTCGTGCACCTGGTGGGGCTGGCCGAACGCCACCGGATGCGCCTCGTTCACGATGTCGAAGCTGATGTTTGCCGCGTTGGCGTGCCGGGCGAAGATCGCGATGACCTCACCGTCTCCGGACTCGTGCCGTTCGCCCTGCCACCCGCTGTCCGGGGCCGTGATGCGGCGGGCCAGGTCCTGCATGCTGGCCCGGTTGGTGACTTCGATGTCGATGTCCTGCGGGAGCCGGGGTGCTCCCTGCAGCAGCGCGCTCATGCTGCCGCCGAACCGGTAACCGAAGCCGTTCCCCCGCATCCAGTCATCGAACTGGGTCAGCACTCCCGCGAGCTGCTGGATGTCCTGGCGCATCTCCTGGGCCCGGCCGGGATCAGTGTTCTGCAGGCCCGTGAACCATGTCTGCAGGTGGCCCACCGCTTCCGGACCCGCGAGCCGCCGGCCGCCGGCCGGACCCCCGGAATCGACCTCCATCGGCTCTCCCGCCTCCGCCGGTGCCGGTGGCGGTGGCGGCGGTGCCGCTACAGGGGCGGCCGGCGGGGCCAGGGGGGCGGCCGGATC
>DASWVA010000613.1:0-1969 GCA_036401415.1 Streptosporangiaceae bacterium | reverse complement strand
CCGAACACGTCCGAGCCGCCGGCCAGTTTCAGGTTCGGCACCCGCCGCCCGGTCAGCGGGTGGTCGCCTTCACCCGGCGTGTACGACACCTCCACCCCGGAGGCGGCCGTGGCCAGCTGGTGGTTCAGTTCGCGGTTGCCGACCAGGATGCTGGTCAGCATGGCCCGCAGCGCCTGCCCCTCCCGGCCCGGCGCCGCGACCACCGCGGTCTGGGCCAGGGTGTCCTCGATGACGGCCTGCCCAGCCGGGGCCCGCTCGGTGGCGTAGCTGTCCAGCAGTTCCGCGGGGGCCGCTGAGCGGGCCACCGCGGCCAGCTTCCACCCCAGGTTCATGGCGTCCTGCAGGCCGAGGTTGAGGCCCTGGCCGCCCATGGGAAAGTGCACGTGGGCCGCGTCCCCGGCCAGGACGATCCGGCCGGAGCGGTACCGGTCGGCCTGGAACGTCGAGCTGCCCACCCGGGTCAGCCAGGTCGGGTCGTGCATGCCGAAGTCCCGGCCCGCCAGCCGCATGATCGTGCCCCGGTATTCGTCGAACCCGAGCGGCACGTCCCGGCTGGTGGTCATGGTGGCGTGCTCGATCCCGATCAGCCGGTGCCGGGTGGCGTCCAGGCGTACCCCGTAGAACGAGCCGCCCCCGCTGTGCAGGGTCATCGCGGGCGGCACGTCCTCGTCGGCCACATGCACGTCACCGATGACACAGGTGATCGTGTCCTCGGTGCCCTCGTAACCGATCCCGGCCGCGTCCCGCACGATGCTGCGCCGGCCGTCGCACCCGGCCAGGTAGGCCGCACTGAACTCGTGCCGCCCGTCCGCGCCGCGCACGAGCACCCGCACCTCGTCGTCCGACGCGGTCACCTCGGTGACCTCCAGGCCGCGCAGGATCTGCACGCCGACCGCGAGGGCGTGCTCTTCCAGCAGCTCCTCGGTGCGGACCTGCGGGATGAAGAGCACGAACGGGAAGTCGGAGTCGAGCCCGGACAGGTCGAGCCGGCTCGACAGCATGGCGTAGTGCGTCGTCGGGATGCGCTGCCCCTCAGCCAGCCAGCCCCCCGCCAGCCCGCGCGAGGCGAACACTTCCAGCGTCCGCGCGTGCAGTGTGAATGCCCGCGAGTGCTCCGATCGCTGGTCGCGTTTCTCCAGCACAATGACATTGACGCCGCCCAGTCGCAGCTCTGCGGCAAGCCACAGCCCGACTGGTCCGGCCCCGATCACAATGACGTCCGTCTCCGTCACGGAGACCATTCTGGACCGTCTCAACGGTAATTTCTGTAATGAACTGATAATCCCCGTAAGCGTTCTTTGGACTCCTTCACGGTCGCTGCTCACCGGGGTGCCCGCTCCCCGCGGGAGGGTGGTGCGGGGAGCGGGCATGACCCCCACTAGAGGGTGATGGTGAGGTGAAGCAGCCCGCCGGCCGTAGAATTGACCGGCTGACCCGAACGGTGGTCCGAGCCCGCAAGCTCGCCCCCGCCCGCCTGGTGGGCGCACTGGTGGCCGCCCGAACTCGTGTGACCGTCCCCTACTGCCGCCCAGTTGCCGTAGCGGTGGTGGCTGGCCAGCGTGTACTGGCTGCCGTGGCCGCAGCGGTGCCCCAGGAGCCCGGGCTGGGTGTGGTGGCCGTGGTGGCCGCAGTGACTGAGGCTGGGCAGGTGCCGGTGCCCGCAGTGGCCGTGCCGCCGGTGCCCGCGGTGGTGGCAGTGGCGGGCGTGGTGGTGTCCGGTGGGAGTGCCGGTGGTCCCGCTCCCGGTGGTTCCGGTCGTGGTGCCGGTTCCGGTCGTGGTGCCGGTGCCGGTCCCCGTCGTGGTGCCGGTCCCGGTCCCGCTCCCGGTCGTCCCGGTCGTGGTCCCGGTGCCGGGGCAGGGGTGCCAGCAGTGGTGCGGGCCGTGGTGCCAGTGGCAGTAGGGCGGCCAGCCATGGTGCCCGCCGTTACCCCCGCCGCCAGTCCCGCCAGTGCCGCCGGTGCCCGTGCC
>DASWVA010000612.1:0-2993 GCA_036401415.1 Streptosporangiaceae bacterium | reverse complement strand
TCGCCGGTCACCCCGGACAGGACCAGGAAACCCTCGGCCACGCATCCGTAGTCGTCCAGCACGCCCGCTCCCGGTCCCGCGGCCCCATCCCGCGAGGTACGGGCCAGGCGGCCGCCGGACAGGTGCACGTCCGCCAGCAGGGCCGCACTGGCGGTGGCCGCCTCGACCAGGTCGTCCCGGCCCAGCAGCAGGCCAGTCTCGGCGAGTGCCGCGATGGCCAGGCCGTTCCAGGCCGCCACGACCTTGTCGTCCCGGCCCGGCCGGGGCCGGTGCTCGCGGGCCTGGGCCAGCGCGGCCCGGACCGCGGCGAAACGCTCCGGGTCGGCGGGGTCCGCGCGCCGCTGCAGCACCGACCGGCCGTGCTCGAAGGTGCCGGGATCGCCCACCCCGAGCACGCCGGCGGCGTAGGCGCCGTCCTCCGGGCCGACCGCAGCGGCCAGTTCGGCCGGGCTCCACACGTAGAACCGGCCCTCTTCACCTTCGCTGTCCGCGTCCAGGGAAGCGGCCAGGCCACCTTGCGGGGTCCGCAGTTCCCTGACCATCCAGTCACAGGTTTCTTCGGCCACCCGGCGACCGAGCTCGGACCCGGTGCGCCGCCACAGGTGGGCGTACACCCGGGCCAGCAGCGCGTTATCGTAGAGCATCTTTTCGAAGTGCGGCACGACCCAGGCCGCGTCCACCGAGTAGCGGGCGAAACCGCCGCCCAGCTGGTCATACATCCCGCCCCGGGCCATCGCCTCCAGCGTCTGCTCGGCCAGCTGGCGGGCGCGGGGGTCCGCGGTCCGCTCGTGGTGGCGGAGCAGGAACTCACATGCCATCGAAGGGGGAAACTTCGGCGCTCCGCCGAAGCCCGCATGGGCCGGGTCGAAGTCGTCGGCCAGGCCGGTCACCGCGGCATCGGTCAGCTCGGCCAGGGCCCGGTGGGCCGCGCCCTCCTCCAGGTCCTCCAGGGCGGCCAGCGGGCCGGCGTTCTCGCGCAGCGCCTTGGCCGTGGCCGCAGCGTTGCCGGCCAGCGTCGCGGCGATCTGGGTGGCCTGCTCCTGCAGCTGGACGCGCTCGCTGGTCCAGGCGTTGGTGACCGCGTCGATCAGCCGCCGGAAGTTCTCGCGCGGGAAGTAGGTGCCGCAGTAGAACGGCTCCCGGTCCGGGGTCATGAACACCGTCATCGGCCAGCCGCCCTGGCCGGTCATGGCCTGGGTGGCGGTCATGTAGACGTCGTCCACGTCGGGCCGTTCCTCGCGGTCCACCTTGATCGACACCAGCCGGTCGTTCATCAGCCTCGCGATGCCCGCATCCTCGAACGACTCGTGCGCCATCACGTGACACCAGTGGCAGGCGGCGTACCCGACCGAGAGCAGCACCGGCACATCACGCCGCCTGGCCTCGTCGAATGCGTCATCCGACCACGGCCACCAGTCGACCGGGTTGTCCGCATGCTGGAGGAGGTAAGGGCTGGTCGCGTCCTTGAGCCGGTTCGCCATACCTCCATACTGACCCGCCGGCGGGACTTCCCGGGACAGCGGGTCAGGAGCCGAGCAGAACCTCACGGTGCTGCCAGGCCAGGGCGAGCACCGCCGCGCCGGCCGGCTGCATGGCTTCGGTCCGGGTGAACCGCCCGACGTTCTCCGCGGTGAACCCCAGGCCGACGCCGGGCCCACCCTGGCCGACGTGGCCGTCATAGCCATCGTGGCCGCCGCGGCCGCCGCGGCTTTCGTGGCCGTCGCGGCCGTCGCGGCCGTCGCGGCCGCTGATCAGGTGACCCTCGTTGTTGACGGCGACCAGGCCGCCGAACTCGGCGTCGAAGAACGGTGCGTCGAAGACCAGCACGGTCAGCAGGTCCACGTCCAGCGTGAGCGGGTCCGCTCCCACCCCGAGCCAGTAACCGCGCAGCGTGCCGGCTCGCCGCGCCGCGGTCAGCGCGGCGTAGAACGGCCAGCGCCCGTAGTTGATCGGAGCCTTCCCGCTGCCGTAGTCCTCGCTGGTGCCGAGCAGCTCCTCGGACACCTCACGGATGATGCCCCGCCACAGGCCGAGGTCGTTGACCAGGTTCCAGCCGGCCTCGTGCGACGGCTGGAACATCCCGGCCGGGGCGACCTGGTAGAGGCCGCCGTTGACCGCGACGCTGGCCGGATCCCGCCAGTGCAGGAACATCTGCGCGGAACCCGCGTCCCGGTCGCGGCGCAGGATCAGGGTGCAGATTCCCGTGGTGACCGAGCGCCGGGACAGGTCGAGCGGGTCGCCGATCGCGGCCCGCAGTGGGAGTTGTTCCAAATTGAGGGGGGCTCCGGGGCGTTCCAGGGCCCGGCGGGCGGCCTCGTGCGCGACCGCCTCACTGACGTTGACCAGGTCGAAGTACCGGTTGATTCCGAACGTCAGCTGCGGGGCGGCCGCGGTGGTGTCGGCCGCCAGCAGGCGGTAACAGATCCGGTTCTCCAGCAGCCGGGGCGGCTGGAGGGCGGCCAGGGCGGCCGCGTACGAGCCGAACCGGGTGCCGTCGCGGTCCAGCGGCCGCACCTCATCCGACCCCGCGGGCCGGACCGGGTCGACCACCGCGCCGCGCTCCTCGGGCCGCCAGTCCAGGGTGACCCCGGCCAGCGGTACCGGGCCGGCCGGGCGCCATTCGGGCCGGGTCATCAGCCGCGTCCCGGCCAGCCGCCAGTCCGCCGGGTACAAGTGGTCCAGGGCCCGGTTCAGCTCGTGGCGGTGCTGATTGAGGTAGTCGCGCTCCCGGACCCAGGCCTGCTGGCTCCGGGCGATCTCGGCGCCTCCCGGGCCGTCCGTCCCGGCG
The DNA here is from genome assembly GCA_036401415.1 of Streptosporangiaceae bacterium. Taxonomy (GTDB): domain Bacteria; phylum Actinomycetota; class Actinomycetes; order Streptosporangiales; family Streptosporangiaceae; genus Bog-532. Next base: position 205 of record DASWVA010000612.1, on the reverse strand, counting down.
CCACCTGCTGCGTTGCTGTCAGGCGCGGCGCCGTCGTTCGTAGGTCGGGCGGTGCTGTCGGTCGCGGGTCGCGCGGTGCTGTCGGTCGCGGGTCGCGCGGTGACCGGCTGGTCCGTCATGCGGTAAGTGCCTCCCCCGTGCCGGGCCAGCGGTCAGGCCCGTGTCCGGCGTCCATTGTTCCGCAGCCGCCCCGCTGGTTCACCGG
>DASWVA010000611.1:0-3683 GCA_036401415.1 Streptosporangiaceae bacterium | reverse complement strand
GCTGAACCTCAATAGTCTTGACCTTGAAATCGACGGCCTCGGCGAGGACGGTATAGGCACCCCACGGGCGCTCAGCATGACCAGTCACCGGGCCATCATGCTCGGACCGCGAGCATGACGGCCAGTTCGCCGCGTCGGTGGTGCGCTTACGGCCGGGGGGGCCGGATCCTGCTCGATGCCTCTTCCCGGTCGGTCCACTCGCCACCGTGCTGGCGCGCATACCGCCGCTGTTCGCGGGGCGAGTCGGCGTAGTCCTCGTAGAGGTCCTGGGCGCTGCGGGTCGTTTTGCGGGTCAGGAACCGCGTCCGCAAGCCGACCATCGAGAGGAAGCCCCAGATAGCCACCCCGACCGCGATCAGAAAGAGAATTGTCTCCCACCACGGCATGTGAATCACCTCGATGTGCGATTACCCTGACGCATACCCGTCGCCATGGGCGCTAAACGCGTTCAGCTGACCGTCCCGCCTGGAGAACCGGAGGTCCTCCAGGTGTTCGGATCACCGCCGGTGCCGGCCAGGGCACCGGTGCGGCCGGCCCGGGCCGTGGCGAGCAGGTGCGGACCGGTACCGAGTAGTTCGGGGACCCGTTCCAGAGCCCGGGCGGTGTCCATGACCACACGACGGGCCCCGAGGTCAGCCAGCCAGCCGCGCCTCCTGCTCGCCACGCGGTCCGGGCGCAGCTGATTCGCTGCTCATTCCGGCAGCCGGATCCGAATGGGCCCCCGGACGCTGCCGACGTCGACCCGGCGTCCACCCTGGGTGACTTCCACCTGACCTTGCTCCGCCAGCCGCGCCGCGGCCGCACGCACGTCGTCCATGAGCGCCCGCCAGCCCTCGGGCCGCGCCGCCCGGGCCGCGTCAGACGGGCAGATCGACGCCCCGGCGGCCCGCTGCCGCAGCAGCCCCAGGATGACCTGCTCCAGGGTTCCCTGATCCCGTTCCGCCCCCATGACCTCGATTGTCCTCCCCGCAGGTCCGGGCGGTCAGCCGGGGCGCGCCCACTGACCAACTCCCCGCAGTACGCCCAAAAGCGGTATTTGCCATGTAACGGACAGAGCGTAAACGTCAACGTGAGTGGCCACAGCGAATCATCGCGACGTCATTCGTGGCTATGCCGACGGCCGGGGTGATGCCGGTCTTACGATGTTTCCATGCAATTGCTCGGCCGCGACCGCTGACCGGCTGGGCGCCCCGCAGCGGCCCCGAGCCGGGCACAGAGGGCCGCGCCAGGAAGGAACCACGGTGATCTTGTCTGAGGCCGATACGCTGCTCGCTCCGGTGACGGAGATCGACGGCTTCGTGCTGGCCTGCCTGGTCGACGCGTCAACGGGCATGATGCTGGCCTCACGGGCCGGCCCGGACGAGGCCCGCCTGCCCGCCGCAGCCGCGGGCGCGGCGGACCTCGGGAACGTGCTGTCGCTACTGGCCGGCCAGCTCGCGATGGATGAGGGTCTGGAAGACGTCATGGTGACGTTCAGCGAGCACTTTCACGTCATCTGCCCGGTAGGCCCGGATCCCGAGGCGCACATACTGCTTCTGGTCGTGCTGGACCGGTCGCGCACCAATCTCGCCATGGCGCGGCGGGAGATCCGCACCTTCTGCTCGAACTTCGCCGCATGAGCCAGCTGCCCCGGTTTTCCCGGGCTCGCCTGCTGACCGCCTCGGTATGGCCGGGTAAGGCCACCGAGGATTACCAGCACCTGGTCGCGGCCCGGGTCCGCAAGCTGGCCGCGACCGGCAGCACCGGCATGCTGCCGTTCACCGGCGTGGGTGACGGCGCGATCTACTTCCAGGACGGGGCGGTCGTCCTGGCCCAGTCGGCGCGGACGCCGGGGCCTTCGGTCCCGGCTGGATTAGAGGCACCAGCTCCGGAGGTCACCGCCGTGGGTCCGGACGGTGCGACGGGAGGCCCGGCCGGCGCGGTGGCGGGCCCGGACGGCCCGGACGGCGCGACAGAAGGCGGCCCGTACCTCAGGCTGACGACCGCGCTGGCCGTGGCCGAACCCACCGTCGACGCCGTCGTCGAACTGCTGTCCACCGAATCGCGGTGCGCGAAGTTCCGGGCGGCCAGAGCGCCGGCGGCGAGCGGACCCGGTATCGGCGTCGAAGGACTGCTGGCCGAGGTCGCGCGGCGGCAGCGCGTCCTTCATCAGCTGTCACCCGTCGTCACGGCGGACACCGTGGTGGCCCGGAACCCAGACCTGAGCACCCCCCACATCCGGGTGTCGGGGCTGCAGTGGGCGCTGCTCATCCGGGTCCGGGACGGGTCCACCCCGCGCGCACTGGCCTGGGAACTGGGCCGCAGCGTCTTCGCCACCACGCTGGAGACCTACCGGCTGCTGGCCCTGCGCCTGCTGTCGACCGCCGGCCACCGTGCCCACCGTGGCGGCCGGGAGCCCGAATACGGCCTGGCCACGATGTCGTTCGTGCGAGCCGTCACTTCCCAGGAAGGCGGCACCATGACAGTAGACAGGGCCGGGCACGGCGAGTTGGGAGCGGACACGTGATGCCCGGGAGCGGTGAGCCCCGGGCGCCGGTCGAGGAGCGGGTCCGGAAGGAACTCGAGCGGATCCGCGCCACCGTGCCCGGGGTGCACGGCAGCCTGACCGCCACCAGCGACGGCCTGCTCATCGCTCACGACCTGACCGGTCTGGAGCCCACGCAGATCGCTGCGCTGGTCGCCACCACCCTGGCCCTGGGGAGCAGAATGACCCTGTCGACCGGCCGGGGCCAGTTCCGCGAGACCGTCACCCGCGGCAGCGACGGCTACCTGGCCGTCTACGCGGCCGGTTCCAGCGCCATCGTCGCCGTCATCGGCACTCCGCGCCTCAACGTGGGCATGCTCCAGTACCGGGTCCGCGAGAGCATCGAGCGCATCACCTCCTATTCGACCGAGTTCGGCACCTGGGCCGCTCCGGCCACGGTCCGGCCGGCCGAGCCGACCCGGCCAGCCTCGCTGGCCCGGCCGACGCTGCCGGCGCTGCCGACCCGCCGGGGCAGCAGCCGGTAGAACCGCCCGGTTTCGGGTCGCTGGGCTTCTGGGGCCGCTGGAGGTGGACGGCCCGGCCTGCGGGTCAGCTGAGGCGGCGCAGGCCCTCGAGAACCCGGCGGAGCAGGTCCGGCCCGGACGACGCATAGGCCTCGGACTCAGACCCTCCCGTCGGCTCCGGTCCAGGCCAGACACGAGTGGCGACCGGCAGGGGCTCGGTCGCGTCCCGCGGCCGCACCAGCCGGGCATCCGGGTCGCGCTGGGGCAGCACCGGCCGCCGCGGATAGGGAAGCATGACGGCCGGCTCGGCCCGGTGGGCGCCACGGGGCCGGCGGGGCTGGTGGCCTTGACCAGGACCGGTCGCATCAGCCGGGAGGGAGAAGCCGGCTTCGGAGTCCGCGGGGATGGGCGCGGGGGTGAGCGCTGCCCCGGCCGGGCTGGCGGCCGGGCCGGCCGACCTGGAGCCGCCGCCCGGCGCGGGCACAGCCCGAGCCACCGCCGCGTACGGTGTGACGGTCCCATCGGACGAGGTCAGCGGGTCAGGCTCAGCTGTCGGCACGGAGCTGGGCCGTCGGCGGACCGGCGTGGCCCGCACATCGGGCGCGTCCGGTGGGTCGTGTCCCGGCGGGTCGGGTAGGGCGTCGGCGCGGCGCGGGAACGAGGTGTAACGGGGGTCGGTGTCTCCGGGATGGGCC
>DASWVA010000610.1:0-14684 GCA_036401415.1 Streptosporangiaceae bacterium | reverse complement strand
CGCTCGACGGCCAGGACGTACCGGTGCTCGAGGTTGGACTGGACGCCCGCCCCTGCGTCGTCCAGACAGGCAATGAGCTCGCGTCGCCAGCGCATCTTGTCGTGCGCGCTCATGGCTCTGCGGAGCCGTTCCGCTGTGGTGAGACGTTGCCCAATCGTGCGGAACACCCAGCCGAACGCTTCGTCGGAGTTCCTGGCCGCAGCGACAAGGTCGAGCACGGTCTCTTCGATCCGGGTCCGGGGCGGGAGCAGCACGGGATGCCGAGCGTTCCGGGGCCGGTCGAATCGATGGATGATGACGCCCGGCATTCGCCTAGGGCAACGATCGCGGGGCACGATCACGTGTACCGGCTCCCCCGGATATTCGATGAGACCAGACAATCCCGCCGCCGTGCGGTGGCTCAGCATGGCGCCTGGTCCGGCGCGGAGTACTACCGCCCACAATCGGGCATCACGGTCCGGCTGCCCGCTGAATGTCGCGTAGACGCCCTGCTCCATCCGTTGCCAGCGCCCAGTTCGCAGCAGACCGTCGATGACGTCCGGCGGCACCCCGACCCGAAGCGCCTGCTGGCGGTCGACCACTCCGCTCTGGCGTATCAGAAGGTCGCTGCAGGCGCCGACGACATCCATCCGCATGTCCCCACCGTGCCCACCCACCCCCCGAGCCGCCAGCCCCGAGTGTCCCCCCTGTGGATAACTCAATGGTGGAAGCGCTTTCAGCGGATAACGCTGAGAACGCTTCCACCATCGGGGCGGAGGGTTTTAGGAGGGGGTGGGGGTGGGGGTGGGGGTGGGGGTTAGGCGGTGGTGCCAGGCGATGGCGGAGGTGTCGGTTAGGGAGGCGACCTGGTCGATGACCACGCGACGGCGGGCCGGGTCCGAGGGCGCCGAGTCCCAGGCGGGGCGGAAGAGGGGGTCCAGGGTGCGGGGGGCGCCGATCTGGATGGCGGCGGCCAGTTCGGCGATCAGCTCGCGCTCGCGGGCCTGCTGGGCGGCGGCGCCCTCGCGGGCCATGACGTAGTGGGCGGCGACACCCTTGAGCAGGGCGCATTCCAGCCACTGGCGGCGCGGGACGACGAAGTCACACGAGTAGCGGCGCAGCGACCCGCCTGCGCCCGGGGGCAGGGGGGCGGAGGGGGGCGGAGTGGCGGAGGGGGGCGGGGTGCATGAGGCGCGGGTGGCGTCCTGGGCGGCGACGCAGAAGCGGCCGACCAGCTCGCTGGTCAGGTTCTTCAGCGCGGCCAGGGCGTCCGGGCCACCGTCGAACGCCTTGGGCCAGCAGTCCAGGGTCATCAGGTCGTCGAACACCGCGGTCAGCTCGGCTAGGGGCGCGTCGCCGGGGTCCACGTACCACTGCTGGGTCACCTCGGCCACCAGCGCGCGTTCGGCCGGGTCGTGCAGCCGGGAGAACGTGACCAGGCCGGCGTTCAGCCCGTCCTCGAGGTCGTGGACCGAGTAGGCGACATCATCGGCCCAGTCCATGACCTGGGCTTCCAGGCAGCGGCGGCGCTCCGGCGCACCCTGGCGGACCCAGTCGAAGACGGGCGCGTCGTCGGCGTAGTAGTTGTACTTGCCGCCGCCGGGCGGCTCAGGCCACGGGTACTTCAGGGTGGCGTCCAGCGACGCCCGGGTCAGGTTGAGGCCCGCGCCGGGCACCTTGGTCTCCAGCCGGGTGAGCAGGCGCAGGGTCTGGGCGTTGCCTTCAAAACCGCCCCAGCCCGCGGCCAGCTCGGCCAGGGCCAGCTCCCCGTTGTGGCCGAACGGCGGGTGGCCGATGTCGTGGGCCAGGCAAGCCGTCTCGACCAGGTCCGGGTCGGCGCCGATGGCCCCGGCGATACCCCGGCCGATCTGCGCCACCTCCAGGGTGTGGGTGAGGCGGGTGCGCGGGAAGTCCGCGCGGCCCACCTCCACCACCTGCGTCTTGGCCGCCAGGCGGCGCAGCGACGCACTGTGCAGGACCCGGGCGCGGTCCCGCTCGAACGCGCTCCGCCCGGCCCCCTTGGGTGGCTCAGCCACCCAGCGGGCCAGGGCGTGCGCGTCGTAACTGGTACTGGTCACCGGTGACCGTGGTGGTCAGCGATACCCGGAAACGAGACTCACCGGCTGTCGCTGCGCTCGGTGTCGACCGCGGCGCGGCCGGCCTCCAGCCGGGCGACCGGCACCCGGAACGGCGAGCAGGACACGTAGTCCAGGCCCACCTCGTGGAAGAAATGCACCGAGTCGGGGTCGCCACCGTGCTCACCGCAGACCCCGAGCTTGAGGTCAGGACGCGCCGCCCGGCCTTCCTCGACGGCGATACTGACCAGCCGGCCCACGCCGTCGCGGTCGATCGTCTCGAACGGCGAGACGCCGAAGATGCCGAGGTCGATGTACCGGCTGAAGAACGCCCCTTCCACGTCGTCCCGGGAGAATCCCCAGGTCATCTGGGTCAGGTCGTTGGTCCCGAAGGAGAAGAACTGAGCCGGCTCGGCGATCTCCCCGGCGGTCAGCGCGGCTCGCGGGACTTCGATCATCGTGCCGATCAGCGTGTGCACGCTGGTGCCGGTGGCCTGCGCCACGCCGCTGAGTACCTTCTCCGTCCGTTCCCGGGCGATCTCCAGCTCCTGCACCGCCCCGACCAGCGGGATCATGATCTCCGGGTGCGGGCTGCCGCCGGCCTTGGAGCGCTCGGCCGCGGCCTCGGCGATCGCCCGGACCTGCATGTCCAGCAGGCCGGGGATGACCAGGCTGAGCCGCACCCCGCGCAGGCCCAGCATCGGGTTCTGCTCGTGCAGGCGGCGCACCGCGTCGAGCAGCTTGTGGTCCTGCTCGGTGGCGTCGTCGCCGGCCAGCGCGACCCTGACCGACAGGTCGGTCAGGTCGGGCAGGAACTCGTGCAGCGGCGGGTCGATGAGCCGGATGGTAACCGGCAGCCCGTCCATGGCCTCGAAGATCTCGATGAAGTCGCCGCGCTGCAGCGGCTCCAGGGCGTCCAGTGCGGCCTGCTGCTGCTCCTCGTTCTCGGCCAGGATGAGCCGCTCGACCAGCTGCCGGCGCTCACCCAGGAACATGTGCTCGGTCCGGGTCAGGCCGACACCGCCGGCGCCGAACCGCCGGGCCCGGGCACAGTCTTGACCGGTGTCCGCGTTGGCCCGGACGCCGAGGCGGCGCTTGGTGTCCGCGTGCGTCATCAGCGCGTGCACCGCCGCGACGAGCTCGTCCGACTCCGGGGCCAGCCCGCCTTCGAAGTACTGCACCACCGGGGACGGCACCACGGCCACCTCGCCGAGGTAGACGGCGCCGGAGGAGCCGTCGATGGAGATCACGTCACCCTCGCGGACGACCGTGCCGTCGGCGAGAGTGAACTTGCCGCCGCGGGTGTCGACCTCCAGCTCGTCGGCGCCGCAGACGCAGGTCTTGCCCATGCCGCGGGCGACCACGGCGGCGTGGCTGGTCTTGCCGCCGCGGCTGGTCAGGATGCCCTGCGAGGTGATCATGCCCTGGAGGTCATCGGGGTTGGTCTCACGCCGGACCAGGATGACCTTCTCCCCCTGCGCGGCCAGCTCGACAGCGCGGTCGGAGTCGAACACCACCTTGCCGACCGCCGCGCCCGGGGACGCGCTGATGCCCTTGGCGATCTGCTTGACCTCGGTGCCGGTGTCGAAGCGGGGGAACATCAGCCGGGCCAGCTCTTCGCCGGTGACCCGGTTCAGGGCCTCGTCCATGTCGATCAGGCCCTGGTCGACGAGCTGGATCGCGATCCGGAACGCGGCCGCGGCGGTGCGCTTGCCGACCCGGGTCTGCAGCATCCACAGCTTGCCGCGCTCGATGGTGAACTCGATGTCGCACAGGTCGCGGTAGTGGCTCTCCAGCGTGGCCATGATGTCCATCAGCTGGTCATAGGAGGCCTTGTCGAGGCGTTCCAGGTCCTGCAGCGGGACCGTGTTGCGGATGCCGGCCACCACGTCCTCGCCCTGGGCGTTCTGCAGGTAGTCGCCGTACACGCCCTGCTGGCCGGTGCCGGGGTCGCGGGTGAAGGCCACCCCGGTGCCGGAGTCCGAGCCGAGGTTACCGAACACCATCGCCACCACGTTGACCGCGGTGCCGAGGTCGGTGGGGATGCGCTCCTGGCGCCGGTACAGGATCGCGCGGTCCGCGTTCCAGGAGTTGAACACGGCCTTGACGGCCAGGTCCAGCTGCTCCCGCGGGTCCTGGGGGAAGTCGTGGCCGGTGTGCTCGCGGACGGTCTCCTTGAACGCGGCGACGATCTTGCGCAGGTCGTCGGCGTCCAGGTCGAGGTCATTCTTGACGCCCTTGGCCTTCTTGGCGTGGTCGATGGCGTCCTCGAACGCCTCGCCCTCGATGTCCAGCACGGTCTTGCCGAACATCTGGATCAGCCGCCGGTAGGAGTCCCAGGCGAACCGCTCGTTGCCGGCCTGCTTGGTCAGGCCCTGCACCGATTCGTCGGACAGGCCGATGTTCAGCACGGTCTCCATCATGCCGGGCATGGAGAACTTCGCCCCGGACCGCACGCTGACCAGCAGCGGGTCCGACGGGTCGCCCAGCTTGCGGCCAATGGCCGACTCGAGCTGGGCGAGGTGCTCGGTGACCTCAGCCTCCAGGCCGGCCGGGACGTCGCCGTTCTTGAGGTAGGCGCGGCACGCCTCAGTGGAGATGATGAACCCGGGCGGCACCGGCAGCCCCAGGTTGGTCATCTCGGCCAGGTTGGCGCCCTTGCCACCCAGCAGGTCCTTTTGGTCTCGGTTGCCTTCGGTGAAGTCGTAAACGAGCTTCGGCACTGAACGCTCCTCGTGCGGCGTGGCTTTTTCATCGTTATTTTGATTGGGACTCTACTAGGGAAGGGGCAGGTGCGGGACTCGGCCGCGGTGTCCCAGGGGAAATGGTCTAGTCCGCCGTGACACGGCAGGCACGCTGGAAGCTTCGGCCCCACCGACGTTATGAGGAAAGATGCCGGGAACCACCATCGGCCTGCTCCACCCGGGTGAAATGGGTGCAGCCATCGGGCTCTGCCTGGCCGAGCGGGGCCACACCGTGCTGTGGGTGCCGCACGGCCGCAGCCGGGCCACAGCCGCGCGGGCCGAGGCGGCCGGGCTGACCGACGCTGGCCCGCTGGCGGATCTGGTCGGGCGCTCTGAGGTCATCTTGTCCATCTGCCCGCCGCAGGCCGCCCGGGCCGTGGCCGAAAGCGTAACCCGGAGCCCGGGCGGTTTCGGTGGCCGGTACGTGGACGCCAACGCCATCGCCCCGCGGACGAGCCGCGCGCTGGCCGCGGTGGTGACCTCGCCCGGAGCGACGTTCACCGACGGCGGGATCGTCGGCCCGCCGCCGTCGCCGGGGTCGCCCGGTAGTCCCCGGCTCTACCTGTCCGGTGGGGATGCGGCCGCGGTGGCCGCCCTGTTCGAAGGCACCCCGGTGCGCGCCGAGCTGGTGGACGGCGGGATCGGCGCCGCCTCGGCGGTCAAGATGGCCTACGCCGCCTGGACCAAGGGCACGGCCGCGCTGCTGCTGTCCGCCCGCGCGCTGGCCCGCGCCGAGGGAGTGGAGGGGACGGTGCTGGGCGAGTGGGGCCTGTCTCAGCCCGGCCTGGCCCGCCGGACCGAGGCGGCGGCGCAGGCGGCCGCGGCCAAGGGCTGGCGGTGGGACGCCGAGATGACCGAGATCGCGATGGCCATGGCCGACGCCGGGCTGCCGGACGGCTTTCACCAGGCCGCGGCTCAGGTGTTCCGGTGCGCCCCGGCGGCGGACCCCGCCTCGCTGGCGGCGTACGCGCCGGGTGACGTGGTGGAGCTGGTACTGCAGGCGCTCACCGGCGACCACCTGGCCTGAGCTGGTTCGGCCTGCCCGGCCTGCCCGGCGGGCTCGGCCGGGGCTGGCCGGGGGCGTTCAGCAGCCGGGCAGGCGCTCGGACAGGTAGGCCTCCAGCTGGCCGATGGCGATCCGCTCCTGCCGCATCGAGTCGCGCTCGCGCACGGTGACGGCCTGGTCGTCCAGGGTGCCGAAGTCGACCGTGATGCAGAACGGGGTGCCGATCTCGTCCTGGCGCCGGTACCGGCGGCCGATCGCGCTGGCGTCGTCGAAGTCGGTGTTCCACCGCTTGCGCAGGGCGGCGGCCAGGTCGCGGGCCTTGGGCGACAGGTCCGCGTTGCGGGACAGCGGCAGCACGGCCACCTTGACCGGGGCGATCCGGGGGTCGAACCGCATGACCGTCCGCTTCTCCGGGTTGCCCTTGGCGTCCGGGGCCTCATCCTCGGTGTAGGCGTCCAGCATGAACACCAGCGCGGCCCGGTCGATGCCGGCCGCGGGCTCGATCACGTACGGCACGAACCGCTCACCGGACTCCTGGTCCAGGTAGGACAGGTCGGTCCCGGACGCCTTGCCGTGGGTGGTCAGGTCGAAGTCGGTGCGGTTGGCGATGCCCTCCAGCTCACCCCATTCGCTGCCCTGGAAGCCGAAGCGGTACTCCACGTCCACGGTCCGCTTGGCGTAGTGGGCCAGCTTCTCCTGGGGGTGCTCGAACAGCCGCAGGTTCTCCTGGCGGATGCCGAGGTCGACGTACCAGCCGAAGCGGGTGTCGATCCAGGTCTGGTGCCACTCCTCGTCGGTGCCGGGCCGGACGAAGAACTCCATCTCGGCCTGCTCGAACTCGCGGGTGCGGAAGATGAAGTTCCCCGGCGTGATCTCGTTGCGGAACGACTTGCCGATCTGCCCGATGCCGAACGGCAGCTTCTTGCGGGAGCTCTGAAGCACGTTCTTGTAGTTGATGAAGATGCCCTGGGCGGTTTCCGGCCGCAGGTAGGCGAGCCCGGACTCCTCGCCCGCCTCCCCGTCCTTCTCCACGGCGCCGAGATGGGTGCGCAGCAGGCCGCTGAACATCCGGGGCTCGGTGAACGTGCCCTTGTTACCGCAGTTCGGGCAGGTCACATCGGCCAGGCCGTGCTCAGCCGCGTGGTGGTGCTTTTCCTCGTAGCCCTCGAGCAGATGGTCGGCGCGGAACCGCTTGTGGCAGGACATGCACTCGACCAGCGGGTCCACGAACTCGGTGACGTGACCGCTGGCCTCCCACACCTCGCGGGCCAGGATGACGCTGGAGTCCAGGCCGACGATGTCGTCCCGCTCCTGGACCATCGACCGCCACCACTGGCGCTTTATGTTGTTCTTGAGCTCGACGCCGAGGGGGCCGTAGTCCCAGGAGGCGCGCAGACCGCCGTAGATCTCGCTGGACGGGTACACGAACCCCCGCCGCTTGGAGAGGTTAACGATCGTATCCATACGGTCACTGCGCGCTGCCATAACAGGTCTCCATCCGGCTGGCGGTCGGCGTCGTTGTTCATGCGGGGACAGCACCTCAAGGGCGTCCCGGGAATCGCGCGGGCATGGCGTACACCATGCGAGAAGGCGCGGACACCCCAGCTTAAGGGTGGCCGCGCCTCCTGCGCGAACCAGAACCAGCCCTTCCCCGAGCCAGTTCAGGCGGTCTGACTCAGGGTGGCGACACCGCGCCGCCCACCCGGTCCGCGTCGATGTTGAGCGTGTACCCTCCGACCGTCACGGTCTGGTTGCCCTGGTACTGCTTGACCCGGTCATAGGTCCAGCGGTTGGCCGGCAGGTAGGGCGTTCCGGCCAGATTGCTGTTCTTGTCCCACAGGGCGAACCACAGGGCGTCGGGCAGGTTGATCAGGTGGCCGTTGACGGTGTTCGCCGTGACCAGGTCGGACACGCCGGTGGAGGCGCTGGAATACACGCCGGAGACGTAACCGCGCGCGTGCAGCTCCTTGGTCCAGGCGTCCAGGAACTGCAGCACCGTCGTACGGCAGCTGGTGTTCGAACTGTTGTAGGACTCCATGTCGAAGTAGACCGGCGACCCTTTGCCCAGGCCGAGGTTGGCCGCGTCGCCGACAGCGGTGTCGGCCGCCTGAGTGCCCTGGGCCACGGCACTGGTTGAGCTGATCTTCTGGAACGAGTTGCACGGCGCCTGCAGCCCGACGTAGAGGGGCAGCAGCGACCAGCCCAGCGCGTGGGCCGACTTGACCCAGGACGCCGACAGGTTGCCGTAGTCGCAGGCCACGTTCTGGCCGCCGATGTAGATCGCGGCCGCCGAGTACCTGGCCTTCCACGCCTTCATCGCGTTCAGCGACGGTGCGGTGCAGGTGTCGAAGCCATAGAGCGGACTGGCCGGGATGCTGGCCTTGACCGCGGAGGCCAGGGTGCTGGGCGGGGTGGGCGTGGCCCTGGGGGTGGCTGTACTGGTGGGGGCCGGCTTGGTGGGGCTCTTGGCCGGCGCCGGGCTCTTGACGGGGGCCGGGCTCTTGACGGGCGCCGGGCTCTTGACGGGGGCCGGGGCGCCGGTGGGCGAGCCGGCCCGGATGGGCTGCGCCTGCTGCAAGGTGTTCAGGTAACGGGCCACCAGTCCCGGATCCGACCCGTAGGTGGCGGTCACGGACAGCATGGCGCCTGCCACCGAGCCCCGCAGTTCGTGCTCCTGGACATACTCGCTTATGCGGCTCAGCGAACCGACCCGGGCCCAGATCGCCCGGCCGGTGTTGCTCGGCGGCGGGGATTGGACCAGGCCACCCTGCGCCGCCGCGCTGACCTGCGTAGATGCGCCCGACACGCCGGCTCGGGTGATGGTAATCGTCTGAGCCCGGCCCATAAGATTCGAAGGACAGTTCTGGTTGGCGCCCGGACTGCCGAGGTAGACCGCATTGATGTCGTATCTGACGCACTGGCTGGGATCGGAATCGAGATGGAAGACCTTCCAGCTCGCTGGGACGGTGACCGAGTACCCGGCGTACCGCACCGTCTGCGTTGCGCTGGCTGGCGTACTGGGACCGGCGTGTTTGCTCCTGGTCTGGATGGCCGACGAGCCGGCCCGCGATACGTGATGACCGGCCAGGCCCCGTGCGGTCGTCGTGGCGCCCGCTGGGCTCAGGCCCCCGGCGACGAACACCCCGATCGCGAAAACAAAGCCCATGACGGTCGCTGTTGTGCGACGCATCAACACCCCCCACTTGTGCTGACGGACAGTGTGATCCGCCCCGGGCCGGTGGCCCGGGGTGACCGCACTGTGTTCGCTGGAGTGGCCGCGGCGCCCAGCCGTTTCCCTCGGCTCGGCCAGTACCCCCAGCGTGTAATTACGGCGACGCCACTCTCCGGTCTTCCCCGCCGGTTACCCCGCTACCCCTGCCATTTCCGGACGGGCGGGAATGCGGCGTGGTCAAAGCGGGGCACTTGTCGTCAAGCCCGTAATCGCAGGCGCGCCTGGACCGAGGCGTGACAACTGCGGAATATTTTAACGACCCGAACCCGTGTAATTTGGCACATATTTTGTTGTTCGGGGGCGCGTAAAATCGTTATCAGAAGCTCGGGCGAAAATTTGCCGGGGCCAGGCTGCGGAGAAGATAACCTCAGGAGTTTCGCAAGTTCAGAGCGCTGCAGCGCAGAGCGTGATAAGTTAACGGCCGCCGACGTATCGCCGGTGACGTCCGCACTGACCGGGTTGGGAATGGCGCCGCCGTAGCGTCGGTCGCGGCTGGCGTAAATTTCGCACGCCTGCCAGAGGTGGCGGCGATCGAAATCGGGCCAGAGCGTGTCGAGAAAGACAAGCTCGGCATAATGCGCCTGCCAGATCAGGAAATTCGAGGTGCGGTGCTCACCGGATGATCGCACGAAAAGGTCAACGTCAGGAATGTCGGGCTCGTCAAGATAACGGGCGAACACTTTCTCGTTCACCTTGTCCGGCCGGAGCTTGCCCGCGGCCACGTCGGCCGCGATCGCGGCGGCGGCGTCCGCGATCTCGGCCCGGCCTCCGTAGTTCACGCAGAACTGGAGCGTGAGCACGGAGTTGCCCGCGGACATCCGCTCGGCTTCCTCGAGCTCGGAGATCACGCTGCGCCACAGCCGGCGTCGGCGGCCGGCCCAGCGAATCCGGACCCCCATCTCGTTGAGCAGATCACGGCGCCGGTGAATGACGTCGCGGTTGAAGCCCATCAGGAAGCGGACCTCGTCCGGGGACCGGCGCCAGTTCTCGGTGGAGAAGGCGTACGCGGACAGATACGGGATGCCCAGTTCGATGGCACCCATAATCACGTCGAGCAGTGACGACTCGCCCTGCTGGTGGCCTTCGGTGCGGGGCAGGCCACGTTGCCTGGCCCAGCGGCCGTCACCGTCCATGACGATCGCCACATGCCGCGGAACCAGGTCCCGCGGGATGGCCGGCGGCCGGACCCCGCTCGGATGAGGATCGGGCGGCCGGACGGTCACACACGCTCCACGTGACGCAACGATCGGATGGAATGCTCCAGGTGCCACTGCAGATAGGCGGCCACCAGGCCACTGCACTCTATCTGGTGACGCCGGTCACTATGGTCCGCCGCGTCCCAGTTGCCCCGCAGCAGCGCGGCCATCAGCGTCACCGTGGCCGGGCCGGGCGACGCCGCGCCGGCCGGCCGGCAGTTCGAGCAGACCATGCCACCCGCCGGGATCGCGAACGCGGGCAGCCGGCCGGAGGTCCCGCACCGGGCGCACTCATCCAGCGAGGGGGCGTAACCCGCCACCGCCAGTGACCGGAGCAGGTAGGCGTCGAGCACCAGCCGGGGCTCGTGCTCGCCCTCCCCCAGCGCTCGCAGGCCGCCGATGAGCAGCAGAAACTGCCGGAGGGTGGGCTCCTTCTCCTCGGGGGTGAACCGTTCCGCGGTCTCCAGCATGGCCACCCCGGCCGTGTACCGGGGATAGTCCGCGGTGAGCGGGGACCCGTACGGGCGGATCACCTCGGCCTGGGTGATGACGTCCAGCGAGCGGCCCTGGTAGAGCAGCAGGTCGACGTGGGTGAACGGCTCCAGGCGCCCCCCGAACCGCGACTTGGTTCGCCGAACTCCCTTGGCCACCGCGCGCACCTTGCCCGTCTTGCGGGTCAGCACGGTGACGATGTGATCCGCCTCGCCGAGCTTCTGCGTGCGCAGCACCACCCCGTCATCCCGGTACAGCTGCATGTACTCATTATCTCCGGAGGGACGACCCCCTGGACCCCCGGCCGCGTTCCGCGTCCGCGTCACCGGGGGTCAGTGGGCGTCAGCGGGGGTCAGCGGGTCCGGTTGACCGCGGACAGGACGGCACGCATCGAGGCGCCGGTGGTGTCAGCGTCCACGCCCACCCCCCACAGCGTGCGCCCGCCGATCTCGCATTCGACGTAGGCGGCGGCCTGGGCGTCCGAGCCGGCCGTCAGGGCGTGCTCGGTGTAGTCGAGCACCCGCACCTTGACCCCGACCGCGTTCAGCGCATCACAGAACGCGGAGATCGGGCCGTTGCCGGAACCCTCGATCGGCCGGGCCTCGCCGTCGACCCGGACCTCGGCCGTGAGCACGTGCTTGGACTCCACGACTGACGAGGCGCGGTGGCCGAGCAGCGAAACCGGCCCGTCCGCGAGGTACTCGGCGGAGAAGATGCTCCACATCTCGGCGGGCGGAACCTCGCCGCCTTCGGAGTCGGTGCGGGCCTGGACGACCCGGGAGAACTCGATCTGCAGCCGCCGCGGCAGGTCGAGCTGGTGCTCCGCCTTCATCACGTAGGCGACGCCGCCCTTACCGGACTGAGAGTTGACCCGGATCACGGCCTCGTAGCTGCGGCCGACGTCCCTGGGGTCGATGGGCAGGTACGGCACGGCCCACGGGTAGTCGGCGAACGGCACGCCGGCGTCCCCGGCCTCCTGCTCGAGGGCTTCGAAGCCCTTCTTGATCGCGTCCTGGTGCGAGCCGGAGAAGGCGGTGTAGACCAGGTCGCCCGCGTAGGGGTGGCGCGGGTGGACCGGGATCTGGTTGCAGTACTCGACGGTGCGCCGTACCTCGTCGATGTCGGAGAAGTCGATCATCGGGTCGATGCCCTGGCTGAACAGGTTCATCCCCAGCGTGACCAGGCAGACGTTGCCGGTCCGCTCGCCGTTGCCGAACAGGCAGCCCTCGACCCGGTCCGCGCCGGCCATCACGGCCAGCTCAGCGTCGGCCACCGCGGTGCCGCGGTCATTGTGGGTGTGCACCGACAGGCAGACGTGCTCACGCCGGCTGAACTGGCGGCTCATCCACTCGATCTGGTCGGCGTACACGTTGGGGGTGGACCGCTCGACCGTGCACGGCAGGTTGAAGATGATCTCCCGGCCGGCCTCGGGCTGCCAGAGGCCGGACACGGCCTCGCAGACCTCGATCGAGAAGTCGAGCTCGGTGTCCATGAAGATCTCGGGCGAATACTCGTACCCGAAGGCCGTGCCGTCCAGCAGACGTTCGGCGTGCCGGAGCACGGAGATCGTGCCGTTGGTGGCCAGCGCCCTGGTCTGCTCGCGGTCCATGCCGAAGACCACCCGGCGGAACAGCGGGGCGCAGGCGTTGTAGAGGTGCACGGTGGCGCGCGGCGCGCCGACCAGGGACTCGATGGTCCGCTCGATGAGGTCGTCGCGGGCCTGAACCAGCACGGAGATCTGCACGTCATCGGGGATCTTGCCGCCCTCGATGAGCTCGCGCACGAAGTCGAAGTCGGTTTGGCTGGCCGACGGGAAACCGACCTCGATCTCCTTGTAGCCCATGCCGACCAGAAGGTCGAACATCTTCCGCTTACGGGCCGGGCTCATCGGATCGATCAGGGCCTGGTTGCCGTCCCGCAGGTCGGTCGACAGCCAGCGGGGGGCGCGGGTGACGGTGTTGCCCGGCCAGGTGCGGTCGGGCAGGCTGACCGGCTGGAACGGGCGGTAGCGCTGGATGGGCATGCCGCTGGGCTGCGGCCGGATGTCCCCGGTACCGACCGAATGGGCGCGGGGGTCAGGTACACCGGACGCGTGCGTCTGCTGGGAAGTCATGGGGGAATTGCTCCTCGTCGAGGCGGCGGGGATCGGGCTGGGACGTCAGCCGCGATCTGGCCAGCGGTCACGCAAGACTCCGCGACGAGGGAGCAGGCCGTTACCGGCCCTCGCCGCGGCGGCTAAGCAGAAGCAGCCCGCGCATGATGCCCTCACCCTACACGGCTGCGGATAACCATTCGCGATCCAGGTTCAGTGGTGTTTGGCTGGCCGGGTGCTGATCGAACGGCTTGACCCGGCGGACGAGGCGCCGGCGCGGGCGTTGTACGAGGTGTACGCGGCGGGGGCCCCGGTGGACGAGCCAGGCAGCCCGCCCATGTCGCCCCGGGTGTGGCGGGGGCTGATGACGTCCGGCTGGTGCGCCGAACCCCGGGAGACCTGGCTGGCCCGGGCCGGGCCGGCCGAACCCGGGCAGACCGCGGGTGCGGTCCTGGGTGGGTATCTGCTGGAGCTGCCCGACCGGGAGAACCCGGACCGGGCGGGGCTGCGCCTGCTGGTGGCGCCGGAACGGCGGCGCGCCGGGGCCGGCAGCAAGGTGCTGCGGCACGCGCGGGCCCACGCGGCCGAACTCGGCCGCGGCACTCTGTGCACCCAGGTCATGGAAGGCACCCCCGGTGCCGGGTTTGCCCGGGCCGTGGGCGCGACCGCCGAGCTGACCGAGGCCCGGCGCACCCTGGAGCTGGCGGCCATGCCGGCCGGGCACCTGGCCCGGCTGCGGGCTGCGGCCGATAGCGCGGCAGCCGGGTACACCCTGACCAGCTGGGACGGCCGGACGCCGGACGAGTGGCGGGAGCCGGTCGCGCGGCTGAACGAGGCCATGGCCGACGCCCCGCACGGCGACGGGGAGGAACCACAGGTCTGGGACGGTGACCGGGTCCGCCTGGTGGACCAGCTGAGCGAGGACCGGGGCCTGCACCGTTACTCGGTCGTCGCGGCCGAGTCAGCCACCGGTGAGCTGGCCGCGCTGACCCAGCTGGCCATCGAGGACGCCGAGCCGGCCTGGGGGCACCAGGAGATGACCGCGGTCGACCGTGCGCACCGCGGCCACCGTCTCGGCCTGCTGACCAAGGTGGCCATGCTGGAGCTGATGGCCGTCCGGGAACCCCGGCTCGCCTTCGTCGAAACCTGGAACGGCGAGACCAACACCCACATGGTGGCCATCAACGAGGCCCTCGGCTTCCGCCGGACCGGCCGGACCACGAGCTGGATTCTGCCCACGGCGGCCGTCAAGGCCCCCGGGTGAACGGGACGGGGCCGGCGGCCAGTCACCGGGTAGGTCAGTCGAAGAACCCGAGGCGGCGCAGCTCCTTCGGGTTGCGCTGCCAGTCGCGGGCCACCTTGACGTGCAGGTCCAGGTAGACGCGGGTCCCGAGCAGGGCCTCGATCTGCTGGCGGGCCCGGCTGCCGACGTCCTTGAGGCGGGCGCCCTTGGTGCCGATGACGATGGCCTTCTGGCTGGGGCGCTCAACGTACATCTCGGCGTAGACGTCGGTGAGGTCCTCCTGCCCGGCGCGCGGCTTCATTTCCTCGATCACCACCGCGATGGAATGCGGGAGTTCCTCACGCACTCCTTCCAGGGCGGCCTCGCGGATCAGTTCGGCCACCATGAAGGTTTCCGGCTCGTCGGTCAGCTCGCCGTCGGGGTACATCGGGACACCCTCCGGCAAGTGGGATACCAGCACGTCAGCCAGCACCTTGAGGTTGTACCCGGTGACTGCCGACACCGGCACCACGTCGGCCCAGTCCCCCAGCTCAGCGACCGCCGTGAGCTGGGCGAGCACGCGGTCGGGAGGGACTTCGTCGGTCTTGGTCACGATGGCAACGACCGGGGTGGGCCTGATCGTGGC
>DASWVA010000609.1:0-3070 GCA_036401415.1 Streptosporangiaceae bacterium | reverse complement strand
CAGCACCTGGGTCAGCACCGCGGGCGCGGCGGCCCAGTACGTGCCGAATCCCAGGCCGAGCAGGGGCGCGGCCACCAGCGCGGCGGTCCAGGTGGGCGAGATGACCAGGATCACGGCGGCCACGGCCATGATGGCGGCGGCACCGGCCGCGTAGCGCCGGCGGTGCCCGGACCGGTCCGAAGCCGTGCCGCAGGCCACCCCGGCCACGGCCAGCGCCACGCCGTAGCAAGCCATCAGGATCAGCAGGCCGGTCTGCGGGTGGCGGTAGTGCGCGGCGTCGGACAGGAAGTACAGCAGGTACAGCGTGCCCAGGGCGTTACCCAGGTTGATCAGGAAGTGCATGGCCCAGGCCCAGCCGAAGTCCGGGTACCGGCGCGGCGACACCCACAGCCCGGCGACGGTGCGACGGAAGCTGGACCGGGGCACCAGGCCGGCGGGCAGCACGTCGTCGGGGGTGAGCACGGCGAAGATCAGCGCACCGGCGATCACGACCGCGCCGCAGGCCAGGTAGCCGGAGGCCAGCCCGGTGACCAGCACCGTGACCAGCACGGCGCCGATGACGGTGCCGAGCATCTGGCTGATCCCGATCAGCCCGCCGAGGGCGCCCCGCTGAGCGGCCGGCACCCGGTCCGGCAGCGCGGAGGTCAGTGTGGCCAGCATGACACCCAGCCCGGCCTGGGCCACGAACCAGCCGGCCATCATCACCACGGCGTCCGGGGCTTCGGCCAGTACGGCCAGGCCGGCCGCGCCGAGCACCGCCCCGCCCACCGTCCACGGGTGCCGCCGTCCCCACCGGGACGTGGTCCGGTCCGACAGCGCGCCGGCGACCGGGTTGGTGACCAGCGCGGCCAGCGCCCCCGCGCCCATCACGGCCGACAGCAGCAGGGTCTTGCTGGCCCGGTCCAGGTGCTGGGCCTGCTCGGGCAGCAGGACCTGGATCGGCGCGTAGACGCCCAGCCACAGGCCGACGTTGGCCAGGAACAGCAGCGTGGTCCAGCCGGCCCGGACCGCGATGACCGGCTCGGCCAGGGCCGCGGGGTCTCCGGACCGGGGCGGGCGGGTCAGCCGAAGCACTGTCCCTCACCACGGTAGGTGGGCACGGGGCGGGCCGGGGCCCCGTCCCCGGCCAGGTGGTAGTGGTTGAACCGCTCGGCCAGCTCACCCGCCTTGGCAGGCCGCAGCCAGACCCGGTCCCCCACCCCCAGCCGGGCGGCGGCGGCGCCCAGCACCGGCGTCTGCACCTCACCCGCGCCTTCGGTGGCGGACAGTTTCAGCCCGGCCGGGAGGTGCGGGACGGGTGCCCGGTCCCGGCCGGGCGGGCCGGAGGCGATGTATCCGCCGGAAAACAAGGTGGCGGCCGGCCCGCCGGGACGGCGGACCACCGGCAGCGCACAGAACAGCGCGGGCCGGGGCGAGAAGCTCCGGTAGGCGTCGAACAGGGCCGGGCCCATGAGCCCGGAGCCGGCCGTGACCTCAGTGACCGCCGGGTCGGCGGCGGTGGTCTCCAGGCTCCCGGTGCCGCCGCCGTTGACGAACTCCAGCGGGACCAGCGCCTGGAGCTGGCGGATGGCCTCGCCCCGGCGTTCGCGCAGCTCGGCCGCGCTGAGCCGCTGGATCACCCGGAGCGCCGCCGCCCGCAGCGGACGGCCCGGCGGGGCATCGCCCAGGCCGGCGATCTGTGCTTCGTACGACATCGCGCCCACCAGCGCGAAACCGGGCCGGCCCAGCACCGTGCGGGCGAACGCGGACGACTGTTCCGGGGTGTGCAGCGGCGACCGGCGGGCCCCGATGTGCACGCCGGGACGCCCGGACCGCGCCTCCCACGGCAGCGGGCGCCAGGACGCGTCCAGGTCGAGGCAGATCCGCAGCTCGGGGTGCCCGGCGCCGGCGGCCTCGTCGGCCAGGTCCAGCTGCCCGGCCGAGTCGGCCATCAGCGTGATCCGGCGCCGGGCCACCGGGTCGGCGGCCAGCGCGGCCAGCGCGGCCCGGTCGGCGGACGGGTAACCCACCACCAGGTCCTCGCAGGTGCCCTGGGCGGACAGCCACAGCGCCTCGCGCAGCGAGTAGCACAGCAGGCCCGCGAACCCCGGCCGGGCCAGCACCCGGTCCAGCAGGGCGCGGCAGCGTACCGACTTGCTGGCCACCCGGACCGGGCGGCCGGCCGCCCGCCGCACCAGGTCATCGGCGTTGTGGTCGAACGCGGCCAGGCGGACCACGGCCAGCGGCGGGTCCAGCCCCTCGGTGGCCTGATCGAGCCCGAGCTCGTCAGGAGCGGCCAGCACGCTCATTACCGCACAGTAGGCCATGGCTGGCGCCGGGTGAAGGCCCGTGGCATGATCTTCCGGTGGCACCCGACGGGACCTGGCGCAACTGGGCCGGGAACGTCACCGTCACGCCCGCCCGCTGGCAGCGCCCGGTCAGCACGGCCGGCATCGCGCTGGCCGTCTCGGCCGCGGCCGCCGACGGGCTCACCGTGCGCGCGGTCGGCAGCGGGCATTCGTTCACGCCCATCGCGGCTGCCCCCGGGGTGGCCCTGGACCTGTCCGGCTGGACCGGGATCGTGGCCGCGGACACCCGTACCGGCCTGGTCACCGTGCGGTCGGGGACCCGGCTCGGGCAGCTCAACGCCGACCTGGACCGGCTCGGCCTGGCCCTGGCCAACCTGGGCGACATCGATGCGCAGACGGTGGCCGGGGCGGTGTCGACCGGCACGCACGGCACCGGCGCGGCCCTGGGCGGGCTGGCCACCCAGGTTGAGGCGCTGGAGATGGTGCTGGCCGACGGGTCGGTGGTCAGCTGCTCGGAGCGGGACCGGCCGGAGCTGTTCGCGGCGGCCCGGCTGGGCCTGGGCGCGCTGGGCATCATCACCGAGGTCACGCTGCGCACCGTGCCGTCGTTCGCGCTGGCCGCGGACGAGGGACCGGAGCCCGTGCAGGACGTGATCGCGCGGTTCGGCGAGCTGGCCGCGGCCCACGACCACTTCGAGTTCTACTGGATCCCCTACGGCCGCAACGCCCTGGTCAAGCGGAACAACCGGCTCCCGGCCGGCCAGCCGGCGGCACCGCTCAGC
>DASWVA010000608.1:0-2492 GCA_036401415.1 Streptosporangiaceae bacterium | reverse complement strand
TGAGTCCTCGATCGGCTCCGGGGTCCGCCGCGTCGAAGCCCTGGTCGGGATCGACGCCTTCCGCTTCCTGGCCAAGGAGAACATCCTGGTCAGCCAGATCAGCGAGCAGCTCAAGACCCGGCGCGAGGAGCTGCCCGAGCGCATCTCCGGACTGGTCACCCGGCTCCGGGACGCCGAGCGGGAGCTGCAGCGGGTGCGGTCGGCCCAGTTGCTCGAGGTGGCCGGTGACCTGGCTTCCCGGCCTGAGGACGTGGGTGGCGTGGCACTGATCGCGCACCGCGCGCCGCACGGCACCGACGCCGACAGCCTTCGCAAGCTGGCTCTGGACATCCGCGGCCGGATGCCCGGTGAGCGGCCGGCCGTGGTGATGGTCGTGGGCGTGCCTTCGGACCGGCCGGTGGTCGTGGTCACCGTCAACGAGGCGGCCCGGGGCCGCAAGCTTGCTGCGGGCGCGCTGGTCGGCGTGGCCGCCCGGGCCCTCGGCGGCGGTGGTGGCGGCAAGCCCGATGTGGCTCAGGGCGGCGGCGCGCCGCTCGGTGACGACGGTAACGGGCGCGTCGACGCCGCCTTTGGGGCGGTTCGGGACGCTTTGAGGGACGGCGCCTAGGCGGGCGGGTTACCTTGATGGCATGCTGTCCCGCGTGCCCCGTGCCTGGTCTGAGCCGTCCGCTCGCGACAATGGCCCGCACCCCGGGCCCACGCCGGTGAGGCGGGGGGTGCGGATCGCCGTCGATGTCGGCTCGGTTCGCGTCGGTGTGGCCCGCAGCGATCCGGATGGCATCCTGGCCAGTCCGTTCGAGGTGATCGCGCACGGCCGCGGTGACCTGGACCGGCTGGCCGAGCTGACCGCCGAGCAGGAGGCGCTGGAGGTTATCGTAGGACTGCCCACCACCCTGGCCGGGCGTCAGGGCCAGGCGGCCGTGGGTGCCCGCCAGGTGGCCGGGGACCTGGCCGCCCGCGTCGCGCCGGTGCCGGTGCGGCTGTTTGACGAGCGGTTCACCACCACCACCGCGCACGCCGTGCTCCGGCAGGGCGGCAAGAACGCGAAGGCGCGCCGGGGCATCGTCGACGCCGCGGCGGCCGCCGTGCTGCTGCAGGCCGCGCTGGACAGCGAGCGCGCCACCGGGAACCCACCGGGTGAGCTGGTCCCCGGGACGGGCCGGGTCGCCCCGTGAGCGAGTTGACGGTCCGCGGTGGCACCCGGACTGAGAAGCTGGGCGAGCGGAGGGCCGCCTTTCAGCGTCCCGTGGGCGAGTGGGGACCACGACATGAGTGATCCGGAGGATCACCCGGAACCGGGCCGTGCGCGCAGGCACGCACGGCCGGCCCAGGACGGTGCGCCGTCGCCGGGCGGCTGGCCGGCCCGGTACGGGCCGCGGCCGGACTTCACCGTGCCCCCGGACAGCCCGGGCGCCGAGCCGGGAGCGGACGAGCCGCCGGCCTGGTCAGGACGTCGCCCGGGCGCCTCGATCCCCGGCTGGGGCGCCGACCCCTATCAGAATGCTGGTCTCGACCAGAGCGCTGAACCCCCTCAAGCCCCGCCAGTCCAAGCCACCCCGCCAGCTTCCCAGGCCGCCACCGGCTCATCAGTCTCGTCGGCCCAGCAGGCGTGGCAAGCCCGCCAGGCCCCACGTTCCCCCTTCACCCCGCTGACCCCATCGGCTCCCGCTGCCTCCCCGGGCCGGCCGGCCGGGCCGGGTCCGGTGGCGGGGCGCCCCCGGCCGGGTTTTGTGCCCAACGGCAGCCCGCCCCCGGCCGCTCAGGACGACACCGCCGTGTACGGACGGCCCGTGAGTCACAACGGTCACCGCGGCCAGGACCGGGACGCGGACCAGTTCTCCGGCCGGGACGGCTACGCCGACCAGGATCCGTACGACGAGCGCGACGGCTACACCGGCCGGGCTGACCCGTACGCCGATCGGGACGGCTCCGTCGGCCGGGCCGACCCGTACGACGAGCGCGACGGCTACACCGGGCGCCGGCGCCGGGCCGACGCCGGCGTTTACCCAAGCCAGGACGGCCCGCCCGCCCGCGACGGCGGTTACCAGGCCCAGGACGGCCCGCCCGCCCGCGACGACCGCGACGACCGCGACGCCGCCCCGGGCGGGTACGCCGGGCCCGATGACTATGACTTCCGGGAAACCAGCGACTACGCCCAGCACGTCGCGGGCCCGGGCCGCGCCACCGGGCGGCCCGCCGGCCACCCTGACCGGGAGCCGGGGGCCGCCAGCCAGGCCGCGCCACCCTGGGACGAGGACGACTACCAGGACGACGACCGGTTCGTGCCCGGCCTGGGCGGCCCTCGTGACACCAGTGAATATGACGACGACGGTGACGAGCCCGGCCGGGGGGGCCACGGGTCCGGCCGCAGCCGCGGCGCCAGCGGCGGCGGCAAGCGGCGTAAGCGCTGGCTCATCCCGCTGGTGATCATCCTGATCATCCTGCTGCTCCCGCTGGGCGTGGGCGGCTTCTACGCCTACCGGGTCATCCAG
>DASWVA010000607.1:0-1557 GCA_036401415.1 Streptosporangiaceae bacterium | reverse complement strand
CCGGGCCCGGCCTTCCGCCCGGGACGAAGGTGGCCTGCTGCCCGTGCCGAGCGCGTCGATGATGACGCGGCCGGCCGCCCAGCGCGGGTCGAAGGAGCTCAGCGGGTCCTGGTAGATGACGCCGATCCGCTTGCGCAGCGGACGGCGCGCCGCTGACGACAGCGCTGACCAGGGGTGCCCGTGCAGCAGAACGTAGCCGGCGGTCCCCGGAAGCACCGCCAGCGCGATCCGTGCCGTGGTGGTCTTGCCCGAGCCGGACTCACCGACGATGCCGAGGGTCTCACCCTTGAAGAGCTCGAACGACACGTCGTCGACGACCGTCCGGTTCACCTCGTCGGCCAGCCGGGCCACGACCGACAGGTCATGGCTGATCAGAATGATCGAGCGGCCCCGCGCCTTGGAGTCGGCCAGGAGATCGTGCACCTGGGCCTGGATGGTGACATCGAGGGCGGTGGTCGGCTCGTCAGCGATGAGCAGCCCGGGGTCCAGCGCGATGGCCGAGGCGATCAGCGCACGCTGCTGCAGGCCACCGGACAGCTCATAGGGGCGTTGCCGGACCCGCATCTCCGGCTCGGGGACGCCGACCGAGCCGAGCAGTTCGATGGCCCGCTCCCGCCGGGACGTCTTCGTGCCCCGGCCGTGCAGCTTGAGCGGCTCGGAGACCTCGTCGCCGACCAGCCGGAGCTGGTCCAGCGAGACCAGGGCGTCCTGCAGAATGAAGCTGATCTCGCGGCCGCGGATGGATCGCCACGCCCGTTCCGACTGGCGGGTCAGGTCCACGCCACCCAGGTCGATCCGGTCGGCCTGGACCGCCGAGCCGGCCCCGGTGAGGCCGACGAGGGTGCGCGCGGTCACGCTCTTGCCCGAGCCGGACTCGCCCACGATGGCCAGGCAGCGCCCGCGATAGGTAGTGAACGAAATGCCTTTCACAACCTCGTCCGGGCCGAACGACACCCGCAGGTTGTCGACGGTCAGCACCGCAGCAGTGCCAGCCGGGCCAGTTGCGGGCGGCCCGGCGGCGGCCCGCTCGGTGGCAGTGACGTCAGTCATCGGGCGGCTCCTTCCAGCAGACGTTGAAGCGTCCGGCCCAGGGAGGTGACCGAGATCGCGACGAGGATGATGACCACTCCCGGCATGATCTCCAGCCACCACGCGGTGGTCAGGTAGTCGCGCCCGGAGCCGAGCAGCGCGCCCCACTCGGGGCTGGGCGGCGCCACGCCCAGGCCCAGAAACTCCAGCCCGGAGGCCCAGACGATGGACTGCCCGATGCCCAGCGTGGTGACGGCGACGAGCGGCCGCATGGCGTTGGGAAACAGGTGACGGCGGATCACTGCCCAGCGGCTGTGCCCGAGTGCGCCGGCGGCCTCGATGTAATCAGCCTTCCGCACCGCTATGACCTGCCCGCGGACCATCCGCGCGTAGCCGGGAGCCGACCCGATGCCGACCGCGATGATCTCGGTGCCGGCCGAGGGGCCACGGATGGCGATCAGCAGCAGGGCCAGCAGCATGACCGGGAACGAGAACGCGACCTCCAGAATCCGGGTGATCACCGCGTCG
>DASWVA010000606.1:0-8620 GCA_036401415.1 Streptosporangiaceae bacterium | reverse complement strand
CCGGTGGCCGCGAAGAACACGTCGTCGGAGGACACCAGCTCGTTGGTGGTCAGTACCCGGTCCAGGTCGTGGCCGGCGTCCAGGGCCTTGCGCCGTTCGGCGTCGTCCCGCGGCGCCAGCTTGCCCTGGATCACGCCGCCCAGGCACTTCAGGGCGCACGCGGCGATGATGCCCTCGGGGGTGCCGCCGATGCCGAGCATCAGGTCCACCCCGGTGCCCTCCCGGGCGGCCATGATCGCCCCGGCCACGTCCCCGTCGGTGATCAGCTTGATCCGTGCCCCGGCCGCGCGGACCTGCTCGATGAGGTCGGCGTGCCGCGGCCGGTCCAGGATGACCACGGTCACGTCGTGCGGAGAGCAGGCCTTGGCCCGGGCCACCGCGGCGATGTTGGCCGCGGCCGGTGCGCTCACGTCCACCATTCCGGCCGCTTCCGGCCCGGTGGCCAGCTTGGACATGTAGAACACGGCGGAAGGGTCGTACATCGAGCCGCGGGCCGACACGGCCAGCACCGAGATCGCGTTCGGCATCCCGTTGGCGCACAGCCGGGTGCCGTCGATCGGGTCGACCGCCACGTCGCACTCGGGCCCGGTGCCGTCGCCGACCTCCTCGCCGTTGAACAGCATGGGGGCCTGGTCCTTCTCGCCTTCCCCGATCACCACCACGCCGCGCATCGACACCGAGTTGATCAGCAACCGCATGGCGTTGACGGCCGCGCCGTCGGCGCCGTTCTTGTCGCCCCGGCCGACCCAGCGGGCCCCGGCCATCGACGCCGCTTCGGTCACCCGGGCCAGCTCCAGCGCCAGGTTCCGGTCGGGCGCGTGCTTGCCGGGCTCGGGTAGCGGGTCCACGGACGAATGCACGCTCACATCGTCTTCGGCAGGCATCGGTGCGCCCCTTCCATGATCGGGTTCTCTGCTGATGCTACGCAGGTACCCGATCGGCGTAGCCTGGTCACCTGAACCGGGGATCTGGAGGGCCTGATCGACCGATGTCAGCTGACACCGAACCCACGGCGGCGCCCCGTGTTTCCGAGCCCCGGCTTTCGGAGCGGGGCGCGGCGACCCGGGCGGGACTGCTCGGCGCCGCGCGGGCGGCGTTCACCTCGGGCGGTTACGCCGAGGCCAACGTCACCGACATCGTGGCGGCGGCCGGCGCCAGCGTCGGCAGCCTCTACCACCACTTCGCCGGCAAGGCCGACCTGTTCCTGACCCTGTTCGAGGAGTTCCACGCCCGGCTGGCCGAAGGAACCAGGACTGCGGTACGGCAGCGGCGCGAGGCCGGCTGTGACGACCCCAAGCAGCTGTTCCTGGCCGGCGCCCGCGCCTACCTGGACGGCTGCATCGCCGAGCGGGACCTGTCCGCGCTGTTCATGCGGGGCGACGGGCCACCCGGGTTCGAGCTGGTCATGCGGCGCCGGCAGCGGGAGTGGGCCGAGAAGAACGCCGAGTTCTTCGCGCGCGGCACCGACCCGGCCGGCGACGCGGTCGCGATCGTGCTCACCGGCGCCCTGATGCTGGCTGTGGCCGAAGTCTCCCTGGGCGGCGACGTGGCCGCGGCGCAGTCCCTGGCCGACCGGGTGATCGAGGTCATCGCCCGCATCGACATCACCGGCCAGTCCTGAGGTACCGCATGGTCCGGGCCATCGCCACCTGCGTGCTGCTGTTCGCGGTGGTCATCCTGGTCGTGCCCATGGACCACGCGAGCTCGCCGACGCCGGTCAGCGACCGCGCGGACCTGGCCACCATGGTCCGCACCGCCCCCTACCGGGTCTTCGCCCCGGCCGGCCTGCCCCGGTCCTGGCTGCCGGTGAACTCAGGGGTGGCGGTCGGCGGGGCCAACGGGCCGGGCACGGTCACCTGGCGGCTCGGCTTCGTCACCCCGTCCGGGACGCTGGCCGCGCTGGAGGAGACCAACGCCACCCCGGCCGCGTTCATCCGGCGGATGAGCAACGGCGGCACCGCGCAGCCGCCCGTCACGATCGGCGGCCGGACCTGGGCCGCGTCCGTGAACTCCGCGCGGGGCCAGCGGTCGCTCGCCGTCACCACCGCGGCCGGGGTCACCCTGGTCGTCACCGGCAACGCGTCAGCCGCCGCGCTGGCCACCCTGGCCGCCTCGCTCCGCCCTCAGCCGGGCCCCACCACGGAGCGCGGCTAGAACGGCCGCTCGGCCTCGTCGTCACCGTCGGCGGAACGGTCCGCGGTGGCCGCGGACAGCCGGGCCCGCGCCCCCTCCAGCAACCGCCCGCACACGGCGGCCAGCCGCTCACCCCGTTCCCACAGCTCCAGCGACTGCTCCAGGGTCAGGCCACCGGCCTCCAGCCGCTTGACCACCGAGGCCAGCTCGTCCCGGGCCTGCTCGTAGGACAGTGTCTCCGATTGGCCGGCCTCGGACTGGCCGGCCTCCGGCTGCTGCTGCCCCGCGGGCGTCGGCGTCCCGGCCGGCCCGGATCTGCTGGTTGCCACCGCATCAACCTACCAAGCAGGGCCGACGCAAACGGGTCCCTCAGCCAGGCGGCTGGCCGACGGTCACGCCGACCTGGTCCCCGGCGAAGCGGACGGTCAGCGCCTCGCCCTCGGTGACCTCGGCCGCGCTCCGCACCACCTGCTCGTCGGCATGCTGGACGATCGCATACCCGCGTTTCAGCGTGGACGCGGGGGACAGGGCCAGCAGCCGGGCCCGGGTGTGCGACACCTCGTCCCCGGACCGGGTCAGCGCCCCCCGCAGGCTGATACGGGCGCGCTGGGCCAGCGCGGCCACCTGCTCCTGCTGCCGTTCGACCTCGCGCACGGGATGGGCGATGGCCGGCCGTGACCGCGTCGAGGCCAGCCAGGACAGCTCACGTTCGATCCGGCCCTGGACGCACCGGCGGGCCCGGTCCCGCAGCCCCTCGATGAGCGCCACCTGCTCCGCCACGTCGGGCACCACCCGCTTGGCCGCGTCGGTCGGCGTGGCCGCGCGCAGATCGGCCACATGGTCCAGCAGCGGCACGTCCTGCTCGTGCCCGATCGCGCTGACCACCGGGGTCTGGCAGGCGGCCACCGCGCGCAGCAGCGTCTCGTCCGAGAACGGCAGCAGGTCCTCCAGCGAGCCGCCGCCCCGGGCGATGATGATCACGTCGATGCCGGCGGCGCCGTCCAGGCGGCGCAGCGCCTGAACCACCTCACCCGCGGCGTAGGCGCCCTGCACCGCGGTCTGCTCGACCCGGAACCGGACCGCGGGCCAGCGCCGCGCGGCGATGCGCTGCACGTCCCGCTGCGCCGCCGAGTCCCGCCCGCAGATCAGGCCGATCTCCCGGGGCAGGAACGGCAGCGGCCGCTTGCGCTCGCGCGCGAACAGGCCTTCCGCGGCCAGCTTCTGCCGCAGCTGGTCCAGCCGGGCCAGCAGCTCGCCGACGCCGACCGGCCGGATGTCCAGCGCGGTCAGCGCGAACGAGCCCCGGGTCGCGTTGAAGTCCGGCTTGGCGTACACCACCACCCGTGCCCCCTCGGCGGGCGCGGGCCGGATCGCCTCGAACACGGTCCGGGTGCACACCACCCGGACCGACACCGCCGCCGCCGGGTCGCGCAGGGTGATGAACACGGTGCCGCCCCGCCGGGCCAGCTCGGCGATCTCACCGTCGACCCAGACCCGGCCCAGCCGCTGCACCCAGCCGCCGACCAGCTGCAGGACAGTGCGGACCGGGACGGGCGCTTCGGCCGAGGTTTCCAGGGCCATGCCGGCCCCGCTCAGCTCTCCGGGGCTTCGAGCTTGGCCACCCGGCGATCGAACATGGCGACCACGTCCGGCCGGTTCGCGTGCGCCCGCTCGTAGCTGGTCAGGGCCCTGATCTGATCGGCGGAAAGGCCGCGCATCCGGGCCCGCAGCGACGCGACCGTCAGCTGGTCGTAGTTCGGCAGCGGCGCCTCGCCCGTGGTCACCGGGCTCGCGGGCGGCGTGGCCTGGTCCCCGCCGTCCGGCAGCAGCCGGACATGACCGGCCGCTGTGCCCGGCTTGGCCGCGGGGCTCTCCGTGGCCGGCGTCCTGGTCCGGGGCTTGCCCGTGGCTGGCTTGGTCCGGGCCTTGCCCGTGGCCGGCTGGCCGGTAGCCGTCTGGCCCGGCCCCTCAACCTCAGCAGCCACTCCAGCAACAGGAGCTACAGGAGCAACACTGGCATCAGCCACAGGGGCTGAGTTGGTTATGGCAGCCTCAGAGGCATCAGCGGGCGCACCGGGGGCGGGTGCCTCAGCGATGGCGTCGGCGGGCGGGGCGGGAGCCGGGACCGTGGCGGCCGGGGGCACCGTCCCGGCCGGAAGGGCGGCCGCCGGAGTCTGCGCTCCGGGCGCGGCTTCGCCGGGCTCGCCCGTCTTCTTCCTCATCCGGTCGGTGAGCAGCATGACCTGGCCGATACCCGCGAACACGGACCGCAACGCGTTCGCCGGCGCCTCCTTGACTTTTTCGCTGACCTGCGGGAAACGCATATTGGATCTCTCCCAGAATGGGGACGGATACGCAAGGATTTCACACGCCCGGCTTCTGCTGGGCCGCTCGGCTGGAGCGCGGGCCCTGCCGGGTATCTTGACGCCTGCGCCGGACCCTCGCAACAACCCAGCGTGCCCGCTGGCCCGGCCCCGGCCCCGGCTCCGGCCCCGCCTCCGGGCAGGGGCCGCATGGGCGCCCCCGGACCTCGCCTACCATGGGGGCATGGCTGCGACCACCAGGCGTGTCCTTCTCGCTAAACCGCGCGGTTACTGCGCCGGTGTCGACCGGGCGGTACAAACCGTCGAGACGGCGCTCGAGCGTTACGGCGCGCCCGTGTACGTCCGCAAGCAGATCGTGCACAACCTGCACGTCGTGCGGACGCTGGAGAAGCGCGGCGCGATCTTCGTGGACGAGACCGATGAGATCCCGCGTGGCTCGGTGGTGGTGTTCTCCGCGCACGGGATCGCCCCGGCCGTCCGCGAGGAGGCCCGGGAACGGGACCTGCAGGTGATCGACGCCACCTGCCCGCTGGTGACCAAGGTGCACAACGAGGCCCGCCGCTACGCCGCCCAGGACTACGACATCCTGCTGATCGGTCACGAGGGTCACGAAGAGGTCGTCGGCACCACCGGCGAGGCACCCACCCGCGTCCGGCTGGTCGACGGTCCCGAGGGGGCCGACTCGGTGCAGGTCCGGGACCCCGACCGGGTGGTGTGGCTGTCCCAGACCACGCTCTCGGTGGACGAGACCATCGAGACCGTGTCCGCGCTGAAGGAGCGGTTCCCCACCCTGGTCAACCCGCCCAGCGACGACATCTGCTATGCCACCCAGAACCGGCAGGCCGCCGTCAAGCAGATCGCCGGCGCCTCGGACCTGGTCATGGTGGTGGGCTCCCAGAACTCCTCCAACTCCGTCCGGCTGGTCGAAGTGGCCAAGGACTCCGGTGCGGCCGCCGCTCACCTGGTCGACGACGCCTCCGAAATCGATGAGGACTGGCTCGACGGCGTGACCACGATCGGCGTCACCAGCGGCGCCTCGGTCCCCGAGGACCTGGTCGACGGCGTGCTGGTCTGGCTGTCCGAGCACGGCTTCGCCGACGTGGAAGAGGTCGAGGCGATCGAGGAGCGGATGTCGTTCGCGCTTCCGCGCGAGCTCCGCCCGCCGCGCGTCCCGCACGCCCAGTGACCCTCCGGGTCTGAGCCCTCCCTGATCCTCTGGTCAGCGGCGGCGGGCCCGCTCGTCGGCCCTGGCCGTTTCGCCCGGAGTGCCCCGCAGCCCCCGCCGCAGTTCGCGGATGTTTTCCAGCAGGCCGCGG
Organism: Streptosporangiaceae bacterium; assembly: GCA_036401415.1. Classification (GTDB taxonomy): domain Bacteria; phylum Actinomycetota; class Actinomycetes; order Streptosporangiales; family Streptosporangiaceae; genus Bog-532. The sequence goes on along the minus strand of DASWVA010000606.1, from coordinate 2,847 downwards.
CGCAGCGCGATGACGATGGTCAGGGCGGTCCCGGCGAACAGCCAGGGAGCCGACGTGGCCAGCGTGACCAGAACGCCCTCGGCGGCCGAAGTCCCGCCTGAGGATGAGATCAGCTTGGCCAGCAGGCACGCGAAGAAGAACGCCAGCGGTGGCGACACCGTCACCGGGAGCAGATCGCTGGGCTTGGTGTACCAGGCCATCGCGCCGCAGCCGGTCAGGAAGAGCACGTCGGCCACGAGTTCGGTGCTCAGCCAGCCGGACAGCGCGATGCCGACGAAGGACAGCAGGAACAAGCACAAGATCGCGCCCCGGCCGGTCAGCCGGAGGCCGGGGCGGCCGTCGGCGGCGCCGGCCGGGTGAGCACCGGCCGCGTGTGCACCGGCCGGGTGTGCGCCAGCCAGGGGAGCACCGGGGCGGGGCCGCGGGCCGCCCGGACGAGCTGGGCCGCCCCGATGAGCCGGACCGCCCGGGCCTGCCGAAGTCCGCGGCCCGGGAGCGGCGGCCGTCTGCCGGGCGCCGGGCCTGCTCACGCGGCTCCCGGCGGCGTCGCCGGGAACGAAACGCGGCTGGGCCGCACCCTGCCTGCTGTACTCGGGCACGTCTGCGTCTCACCCCCCCACTTTCGGCATCCGCTGACTCACGACCATTGTGGCGTCTCGACGAGCTGATCCCGGCGAGTGATTTCGGGCGATTCCGTGCCCGGTTCTGATCCAGGTAGCAGCTCAGCCGCGGACAGGCCCCGGGCCACCTCGTCCACCGGCGCCGGCGCCGTCAGCTCCGCGTCGACCACGCCCAGCTGGCTCAGCCGGCGGGCGCTGACCAGGACCCTGCTCTCCAGCGACCCGACCGTCTGGTTGTAGGCCTGTACCGTCCGGGTCAGGCTGCGGCCGAGCTGGTCCACATTGCGGCCCAGGCCCGCGAGCCGGCTGTGCAGTTCCCGGCCGAGATCGAACACCGCCCGCGCGTTCTGCGACAGGGCTTCCTGCTGCCAGGCGTACTGCGCCGTGCGAAGCATCGAGACCAGCGTGGTCGGCGTGGCGATGTGCACCCTGCGGGTCATGGCGTGCTCCAGCAGGCCCGGGTCCCGTTCCAGGGCCGGGGCCAGGAACGCCTCGCCGGGGATGAACAGCACCACGAACTCCGGGGCCGGGCTGAACGCGGTCCAGTACGCCTTGGCCGCCAGCTGGTCCACGTGCTGCCGGACATGCCGGGCGTGGGCGTCCAGCCGGGCCGCGCGCACGGTCTCGTCGCTGGCCTCCACCGCCTCCAGGTAGGCGGCCAGCGAGACCTTCGAGTCGACCACGATGTTCCGGCCGCCCGCCAGCCGGACCACCATGTCCGGCCGCTGCCCGCCGTTCTCCCCGGCCACCGTGACCTGCTCGTCGAAGTCGCAGTGGGCCGCCATCCCGGCCAGCTCAGCCACCCGGCGCAGCTGGAGCTCGCCCCAGCGGCCCCGGGCTTCCGGCCGCCGCAGCGCCGTGACCAGCGCCTGGGTCTGGTCGCGGAGCTGCTCGGTGGTGTGCCTGCTGATGTTGACCTGCTCGGCCAGGGCCGCGTGCGAGGCCCGGCGCGCCGAGTCCGACTCGTGCAGCTGGATCTCCAGCCGGGACAGCGTCTCCTTGAGCGGTCCGACCAGATGCTCGACCGCCGCCCGCCGGTTTTCCAGCTCCCCGGCCGCCTTGACGTTCTCGGCCCGCAGCCGGCCTTCGGCGATGTCCAGGAAGCGGGCCGTGCTCGCGTCCAGGGCCTGCGCGGACAGGCTCTGAAACCGCTCCGCCAGCTGGCCGTCGACCAGCGCCGCGCGTTCCTCGGCGGCGCGAGCGCGCTCGGTGGCCGGCCCGAGGCGCCGGCCCGCGTACAGGTAGCCGATCACCGCCCCGATGATCAGCCCGAGCACCAGCCCGGCCATCAGCATGATCGCGCTCATAGGTCCCAATTTTGACAGCCAGCTCTGACATTGCCGCCGTGACACGCGGGGTAGCGGCGAGCGCCTAAACTCGCGGGCGTGAGTTTGTCCATCGGGATCGTCGGCCTGCCCAACGTCGGTAAGTCCACTCTGTTCAATGCGCTGACCCGGGCGGGGGCGCTGGCCGCCAACTACCCGTTCGCGACCGTCGAGCCGAACGTGGGCATCGTCGGCGTGCCCGACGCCCGGTTGGGCGAGCTGGCCCGGCTGTACGACTCGGCCCGGGTCGTGCCCGCCTCCGTGCGGTTCGTCGACATCGCCGGGCTGGTCCGCGGGGCGGCCGAAGGTCAGGGCCTCGGCAACCAGTTCCTCGGGCACATCCGCGAGACCGACGCGATCTGCCAGGTGGTCCGGGTCTTCAGCGACCCCGACGTCAGCCACGTGGACGGCGACGTCTCGCCCGAGCGGGACATCGAGACCGTGGTCACCGAGCTCATCCTGGCCGACCTGCAGACGCTGGAGAAGGCCGCGCCCCGGCTGGCCAAGGAACTGAAGTTCAGCAAAGACGCCGACAAGGCGCGCACGGCCGACGCGGCCGTGCGCGCCCAGCAGCTCCTCGACTCCGGGACCACCCTGTTCAGCGGGGCGGCTGCGGCCGGCATCGACCCGGCCGACCTGCGCGAGCTGCACCTGCTGACGGCCAAGCCGTTCATCTACGTGTTCAACGCCGACAGTGACGAGCTGGCCGACCCCGCCCTGCGGGAGCGGCTGGCCAAGCTGGTCGCCCCGGCCCAGGCGGTGTTCCTGGACGCCAAGACCGAGGCTGACCTGGCCGAGCTGCCGGAAGACGAGGCCGCCGAGCTGCTGGCCGAGGCCGGCCTGGGCGAGCCGGGCCTGGACCAGCTGGCCCGGGTGGGCTTCCGCACCCTGGGTCTGCAGAC
>DASWVA010000605.1:0-19076 GCA_036401415.1 Streptosporangiaceae bacterium | reverse complement strand
CGTGCGCTCGTGGCCATCTGCGAGGGAATGCCCGCGGGCGTGCGGGTCAGTACCGACGACGTCGCGGCCGCGCTGGCCCGCCGCCGGGCCGGGTACGGCCGCGGCGCGCGAATGAAGTTCGAGCAGGACGAAGTCGAGCTGACCGGCGGGGTCCGGCACGGGGTCACGCTGGGCGGCCCGGTCGCGATCCGGGTCGGCAACACCGAGTGGCCCAAGTGGGAAACGGTGATGGCCCCGGATGCCGTTGACCCCTCCGTGCTCGCCGAGCAGGCCCGCAACGCGCCGCTGACCCGCCCCCGTCCTGGCCACGCCGACCTGGCCGGCATGCAGAAGTACGGTCACCAGGACGCCCGCCCGGTGCTGGAGCGGTCCAGCGCCCGGGAGACCGCGGCCCGCGTTGCGCTGGGCGAGGTGGCCCGGGCGTTCCTCCGCCAGGCCCTCGGCGTCGAGATTCTCAGCCACGTGGTGGCGCTCGGCCCGGTCAGCGCCCCGGACGGGCTGGTACCGGGCCCGGAGGACGCCAGCGGCATCGACGCCGACCCGGTGCGCTGCGCCGATCCCGGGACCAGCCAGGCCATGGTGGCGGAGATCGATCAGGCCCGTAAGGACGGCGACACCCTGGGCGGGGTGGTCGAGGTGGTGGTGCACGGACTGCCGCCCGGCCTGGGCAGCTTCACCCACTGGGACCGGCGGCTGGACGCCCGGCTGGCCGGCGCGATCATGGGCATCCAGGCCATGAAGGGCGTCGAGATCGGGGACGGTTTCACCACCGCCCGGCGCCGTGGCTCGCAGGCTCACGACGAGATCGAGATCGGCCCGGGCGGCGTCCGCCGCCGGACCAACCGGGCCGGCGGCCTGGAAGGCGGCATGACCAACGGCGAGGTTCTCCGCGTTCGGGCGGCCATGAAGCCGATCTCCACCGTGCCCCGGGCCCTGGACACCATCGACGTGGCTACCGGCGAGCCGGCCAAGGCCATCAACCAGCGCAGCGACGCGACCGCGGTGCCGGCCTCCGGCGTGGTGGCCGAGGCGATGGTGGCGCTGGTGCTGGCCGACGCGGTGACCGAGAAGTTCGGCGGCGATTCGGTGGCCGAGGTCGAGCGCAACGCCGAGTCCTACCGCAAGTCCCTGGTGATCACGTGAGCCCCGGGCCGCTGGTCGTGCTGACCGGGCCGCCCGCCGCGGGCAAGTCCTCGGCCGGGAAGCTGCTGTCCAGCCGGCTGAACACCGCCTTCGTGGACACCGACGCTGAGGTCGAGGCGGGCGCGGGCAAGCCGGTGAGTGAGATCTTCGTGGACGACGGCGAGGAGGCGTTCCGGGATCTGGAACGGGCCGCGGTCGGGCGGGCGCTGAGCGCCGGAGGCGCGGTGGTCGCCCTCGGCAGCGGCGCCGTGCTCGACCCGCAGGTGCAGCAGCAGCTGGCCGGCCAGCCGGTCGTCTACCTGGCCGCGGGCTTCAGCGCGATCGCCCGCAGGCTCGGGCTGGACCGCCCGCGCGTGATCGTCCCGGGCAACCCGCGCGGCCGGCTGCGCGGCATGCTGGAGGAGCGGCGGCCGGTCTACGAGCGGCTGGCCGTCTTCACCGTGGACGCGGGCGAACTGGCCCCGGAAGAGATCGCCGACGAGATCGAGTCCTGGCTGGCCGGGCCGCGGGGGGCCCGGCCGTGAGCGTCACCCGCATCCCGGTGGACGGCGAGCGCCCCTACGACGTGGTGCTCGGCACCGGTGTGCTCAGCGAGCTGCCCGGCCTGGTCGGCTCCGGCGCCCGCAAGGTGGTGGTTATCCACTCCGGAGCCGTGGCGGACATCGCCCGCCCGGCGTGCCGGGCCCTGGACGACGCCGGCTACCGGGTCATCGTGGCGCAGGTGCCCGACGGTGAAGCGGCCAAGCAGGTCAGCGTGGCGGCCGGCCTGTGGTCCAGGCTGGCCGCCGAACAGGTGCACCGAGGCGACTGCGTCGTCGGTATCGGCGGGGGCGCCACCACCGACCTGGCCGGTTTCGTGGCCGCCAGCTACCTGCGCGGGGTGCGGGTCGTGCTGGTGCCGACCACGCTGCTGGCCATGGTGGACGCGGCGGTCGGCGGCAAAACCGCGATCGACATCCCGGAGGGCAAGAATCTGGTCGGGGCGTTCTACCCGCCCGCCGGGGTGCTGGCCGACCTGGCCACCCTGGAGACCCTGCCGCGAGCCGACTACGTGGCCGGCCTGGCCGAGGTGATCAAGGCGGGGTTCATCGCCGACCCGGTCATCCTGGACCTGGTCGAAGCCGACCCGCAAGGCGCCACCGTCCCGCACGGCCAGCACACCCGCGAGCTGATCGAGCGGGCCGTCCGGTTCAAGGGCCGGGTGGTGGCGGCCGACTTCCGCGAGGCCGGGCTGCGGGAGACGCTCAACTACGGGCACACGCTGGGGCACGCGATCGAGCGCACCGAGGAGTACCGCTTCCGGCACGGCGACGCGGTGGCCATCGGCATGGTCTACGTGGCCGAGCTGAGCCGGCTGGCCGGGCGGCTGGACGGCCGTACCGCGGCCCGCCACCGGACCGTGCTGGGCTCGGTCGGGCTGCCCACCGCCTACCAGGGCAACCTGTGGCCCGAGCTGCGGGCGGCCATGGCCGTGGACAAGAAGGCCCGGGACGCCAGGCTGCGGTTCGTGGTGCTGGACGGGCTGGCCCAGCCCGCGATCTTCGAGGCGCCGCCGGAGGAACTGCTGGCGCAGGCCTACCTGGAGGTGTGCCCGTGACCACCGACGTGCTCGTACTGAACGGCCCGAACCTGGGCCGGCTCGGCATCCGCGAGCCGGACGTGTACGGCACGGCCACCCTGGCCGACCTGGCCGAGGCGTGCCGGGCCACCGGCCTCCTGCTCGGCCTGTCGGTTGAGGTCCGCCAGACCGACGATGAAGCCGAGATGATCGGCTGGGTCCACGAGGCCATCGACGCGCACATCCCGGTGGTGCTCAACCCGGCCGCGTTCACCCACTACTCCTACGCGCTGCGGGACGCGCTGGCCATGCGCACCGCGCCGCTGATCGAGGTGCACCTGTCCAACCCGGCCGCCCGCGAGGAGTTCCGGCACACGTCGGTGGTGTCCGGGGTGGCCAGCGGGACCGTGGCCGGTTTCGGCCTGCTGTCCTACCAGCTTGCCCTGCAGGCCGTCGCCGAGCTGGTCAACCAGGAGCGGGACCAGCAGACGGAACCGGCCCCGTGATCGTCCTGGTCGGCTTCATGGGCGCGGGCAAGACGACGGTCGGGCGGCTGCTGGCGACCCGGCTCGGGCTGCCGTTCGCCGACGCCGACACGGTGATCGAGGGACGCGCGGGCACGCCCATCCCGCAAATCTTCGCCGACCGTGGCGAGCCTGGCTTCCGGGCCCTGGAACACGAGACGATCGCGTCCCTGCTGGCTGGGCCCCGGCTGGTGCTCGCGCTGGGGGGCGGCGCGGTGGAGCACGAGCAGACCCGCCACCTGCTCCGCGCGGCCGAAGAGGTCGTTTACCTGGACATCTCGTACCGGGGAGCGCTGGACCGGCTGGGCAATGATGATCGCCGCCCGATGCTGCGGCGGCCCGACCTGGCCGAGGTCTACCAGCGCCGGCTGGCCACCTACCGGGCGGCGGCCACGCTCACCGTCAGCACCGAAGGCCGGCCGCCCGAGGACGTCTGTGCGGAAATCGTGGAACGGAGCAGGGAAGGGGTGGCTCGCTGATGCGCGTGGGGATGCCGATCAACTACGCCGGCGGCTTCGCGGAGACCGTGACCGAACTGGGCGACTACGAACAGGCCGGCCTGGACATCGTGTTCGTGCCCGAAGCCTACAGCTTCGACGCGGTGAGCCAGCTCGCGTACATCGCGGCCCAGACCGAGCGGCTCCAGCTCGCTTCCGGCATCCTCCAGCTGTACTCGCGGACCCCCGCGCTGACCGCGATGACCGCGGCGGGGCTCGACTACGTCTCCGGCGGCCGGTTCACCCTGGGCATCGGCGCGTCCGGCCCGCAGGTCATCGAGGGCTGGCACGGCGTGCCCTACGACGCACCGGTCGGCCGCAGCCGCGAGCTGATCGAGATCTGCCGGATGGTGTGGCGCCGCGAGCGGCTCGTCTACGACGGCAAGCACTATCAGCTGCCCCTGCCCCCCGAGCGGGGCACCGGTCTGGGCAAGGCCCTCAAGCTGATCAACCACCCGGTCCGGGAGCGGATCCCGGTCATGCTGGCCGCGGTGGGGCCGAAGAACGTGGCCCTGGCCGCCGAGCTGGCCGAGGGCTGGCAGCCGTTCTTCTACCTGCCGGAGAAGGCCGGCGACATCTGGGGCGAGCCGCTGAAGCAGGGCCTGGCCAAGCGCGACCCGGAGCTGGGCCCGCTGGATGTGGTGGCCATGGCCCCGCTGATGATCGGCGACGACGTGACCGGCTACCGCGAACTGGCCCGGCCGTTCTTCGCGCTCTACATCGGCGGCATGGGCGCCCGGGGCCAGAACTTCTACCACGCGCTGGCCACCCGGCTCGGTTACGGCCGAGTTGCTGACGACATTCAGGACGCCTACCTGGACGGCCGCAAGGCCGACGCCGAGGCCCTGGTCCCGGGCGACCTGCTGGAGAAGACCTCGCTGATCGGCCCGGAGAGCTACGTGGCCGAGCGGATGGCCGCGTTCCGCGAGGCGGGCGCGACCACCCTGCTCGTCACCCCCCTGGCTCCCGACCACGCCGGACGCGTCCACCTTATCGAACGCGCCGCCGAACTGGCCACCTGACCGACTGACGGCCTGCGACGGCTAGTTCGGCACGCACCGGCCGAGGTGGCCGGTCCTGACCAGCGAGAAATTCGCGCCGGGGGTGGTCTGGCCGGTTACCGCCCGTTCCGCGGCCGGCGGGCTGTCGATCACTATGAAGACCGTGGTCCCGGCCGGGACAGCCGCAGGATGGATGATGAACGAGGCCGCGCTGCGGGGCGGGTCCGGCGGGAACGAGAACACCTGGTTGAACAAGCGGCCCGAGACTCCTAGCGGCGGCCCGGTCTGCTCGTAGGTGCACGCCGGGTACTCGGTCACGGAGTTCGGCTTCACCTTCACGACGTCCGTCACGAAGCGGACGTAGGCCGGTATGCCCTTCGCCCGTAGCGCGTGCTCCAGCCCGGCCGGGTTCCGCAGGTCGCGCACCATGACCTGGATCGTTCCGTGGCTGCCGGCCTCGACGGCCCAGGCCGGGGTGGTCAGTGCCGGGGTACCGCCGTCGGGCAGCACGGTGGGCACCACCACGGCCGCCGCCGCTGCGGCCAGCGCGGCCGCTGCCCCCAGCACCAGCCACGGGCGCGACCAGCGCCGCCTGGTGCGCGGCCCGGGCTCCTTCAGAACCTCAGCCACCCGGGCGCGGGCGCGGTTACGCAGGACCGCGGCCTCAGTCCCGGCGGGCGGGGTTGGCCTCAGTACATCGAACATCGTTATCTCATCCACGGTCGTTCCTTTCATCCAGGCGGGCGGGATTGACGCCGCCGAGTTCCTTGCGGGTCCGCACCCGGATCCGGTTCAGCCGGGACCGGACCGCGCTGGTGCTGATGCCCAGGGCCTGCCCGGACTCCTCGTAGGACAGGCCGGCCCACGCGATGAGCAGCAGCAGCTCCCGGTCCCGGGCTGGCAGGCCGTTCAGGACCGCCGCGATCCGCGGCCGCAGTTGCTCGGCGGTGACCCGGTCGGCGCTGCGGTCCCCGAAGTCGGCCGCGAGCCGTTCGGCGGGCACGGCCCCCAGCATCCGCCGGTACCGGCCTTCGGCCCGGCGGTGTTTGCCGATCAGCCGGATCGCGATGCCGTACAGCCAAGGCCGGGCGTCGGCGCGGGTGGTGTCGTAGTGGTCCCGGCGGCGGAACGCGGCCAGAAATGTCTCGGCGGTCACGTCCTCGGCCAGGTCCGGGCCGAGCCGGGCGTGAGCGTAGCGGAGGATCTCGTCCGCATGCCGGTCGAAGATTCCGGCGAAGCAGTCAGGTTCGCGCCGCGACCGCTCGATGAGCTCCGCGTCGGTGGCCGTCACCACCTCACCGGAGTCCGTGCCGCTGGACTGCGTGCCGCTGGGCTCCCGGTTGCGCAGTGCGCCGCTTCCCGCGGTCGCGGTCCGTTCCGTCACCACAGCAGAGGTCTGTTCATCGTCACTCCCGTCGTGTGCTCCCACCCTTACTCACCCGCAGCCGCCACCGGCGTTTCGCGGGGGGCGGTTACAGTCGTGCCATGCCGGAAATCCACGCCGGGCGCCGGTCCCGGGCCCAGGCCGCGCTGGCTGGACTGGACGCCGGCGCCGTACTGGTCACCGCCCCGCCCAACGTCCGCTACCTGACCGGGCTGGCCAGCTCGAACGCGGCCCTGCTGCTGCCGGCCGAGGGGACCGGACTGCTGGCCACCGACTCCCGGTACCAGCTGGCCGCCCAGCGCGACGCCCCGGACCTGGAACTGGTCCTGGACCGGTCCGCCGGGCCGCGGCTGGCCGCCGAGGCCGCCCGCCGCGGGCTGCGCCGGCTGGCGGTGGAGACCCGCCACCTGACCGTGGACCAGTACGAGCAGGTCTCAGCCGCGGCGGAAGACTCCGGCCTGGTGTCGTTCGGGCCAAAAATCGAGGAATTGCGGGCGGTCAAGGATTCGTCCGAACTGGAGCTGCTCGGGACCGCCTGCCGGATCACCGACCAGGCCTTTTCGGACGTGCTGCCCCAGATCCGCCCGGGCCTGAGCGAGCGCGCGCTGGCCGCCGCGCTGGACCGCCGGATGGCGGAGCTGGGCGCCGAACGGCCCTCGTTCGACACCATCGTGGCCAGCGGGCCCAACGGCGCGCTGCCGCACCACGTGCCGTCCGGGCGCCCGCTGCGCCGCGGCGACCTCATCACCATGGACTTCGGGGCGCTGTTCGCGGGCTACCACGCCGACATGACCCGGACGGTGGCGCTGGGGGAACCCGCGGCCTGGCAGCGGGACATCTACGAGCTGGTCGCCGCGGCCCAGCGGGCCGGGTGCACCGCCGCCCGGCCCGGCGCGGCCCTGCGTGAGGTGGACGCGGCCGCCCGCGACCTGATCGCCGAGGCTGGGCACGGCGAGCACTTCGGCCACGGGCTGGGGCACGGAGTCGGGCTGGAAGTGCACGAAGCACCGATGATCGGGTCCGGAAGTACGGGTAAGCTCGAGGACTGTGTTTCGGTAACCGTTGAGCCCGGTGTCTACCTGCCCGGCCGAGGCGGTGTCCGGATCGAGGATGTGCTGATCGTAAGGGCCGGCCGGGCCGACGGGGCAGCCCAGATTCTCACCAGGACCACGAAGGAACTTCTCGCCCTGTGACGGGCGGGGCACTAATCGGCGGAGACGGCAGACGTGGCGACGACAAACGACCTGAAGAACGGCATGACCCTGAACATCGACGGCAACCTGTGGACGGTCGTCGAGTTCCAGCACGTGAAGCCCGGCAAGGGCGGGGCTTTCGTGCGCTCCAAGCTGAAGAACGTGATGACCGGCAAGGTGATCGACCGGACGTTCAACGCCGGTGTCAAGGTGGACGTGGCCAACGTCGACAAGCGGGACATGCAGTACCTCTACCGCGAGGGCGACGACTACGTCTTCATGGACACCACCGACTACGATCAGCCGCACGTGCCCGCCGCGACCGTCGGTGACGCCGCGAACTACCTGCTCGAGGAGCAGATGGTCACGGTCGCGTTCAACGACGGCGTGCCGCTGTACGTTGACCTGCCGGCTGCGGTCGAGCTCACGGTCAGCTCCACCGACCCGGGCCTGCAGGGTGACCGCTCGACCGGCGGCACCAAGCCGGCCAAGCTGGAGACCGGCGCGGAGATCGGTGTCCCGCTGTTCATCTCCACCGGTGAGAAGATCAAGGTGGACACGCGAACCGGCCAGTACCTCGGCCGCGCCTGATGCGCCGCGACTGCTGTGGCCGCTCGTAGCAAGGCGCGTAAGCGCGCCCTGGACCTGCTGTTCGAGGCTGAGCTGCGCGGCGAGCCGGTGCTGCCGCTGATGGCGGAGCGTTCGGCGGCCAGGCCCGAAGACGGGCCGCCGGTACCGGAGTACGCCGCGGAACTGGTGCGCGGTGTGCAGGCGCACCGGGAACGGATCGACGAGCTGCTGGGCACCTACGCTCAGGGCTGGACGCTGGACCGGATGCCCGCCGTCGACCGCAATATTCTGCGCATCGGGGCCTACGAACTGCTGTGGGCCGACGACGTGCCGGACGCGGTGGCGATCAGCGAGGCGGTCGAACTGGCCACGGATCTGTCCACCGACGCCTCCCCGGCTTTCGTCAACGGGCTGCTGGCCCGCCTGATGGCCCTCAAGCCGGAGGTGCTGGCCGCGGAAGGCCCGCTTCCCCCCGATCCCCCGGCGCGGGCGGCGTCCGCGTAGCGCAGCGAGGCCCCGCCGTCCGGCGCCTCAGGCGGCGGCGAAGCGGATCCGCAGCCCGGCCTGGCGGATCACCCGGCGGAACCACACTGCGCAGAGCCCCGCCCCGACCACTACGCCGCCCACCGTGACCACGGTGTAGAGGACGAGGAACAGGGTCAGCGGCTCGGTGACCATCATGATCGACAGGCCCACCGTGGTCAGGAAGAACAGGCCCGCCCAGAGCCAGGTGGCGCCCTGGAAGAAGCGGTGCAGGGCCGGGTGGTGGGTGGATGGCTGGCGCAGCGCCACCACCTCGGCGGCCAGGCGTTCGATGAGCGGCTTGCTGGTCGGGGCGGTCCGTGCGAACAGGACGCACATGACCAGGTTGGCCAGGGGGAACTGAAGCAGGAAGAAGAACACGTTGCCGGTGCTGACCACCACCACGGCCTGCACGGTCATGACCAGGGCCGAGATCGTGACCAGGCCCGGCACGGTGCCGGTGACCATCTTGCGGACCGCCGCCACCAGCCACAAGATGGCGGCCGCCGCGAGCATCGCGGCGTTCCGCCCGGCGAGTTCCTGGCCGGCGATGTAGCCGGCCCCGGGGAGCCCCACCGATTCGGTGAGGTTCCAGGCCACCGTCCGCAGAAGACGGCAGGGGCGCGGCAACTCAAGGTGCTCAGCCATGGCGATGAGAATACGTGCCGAGGGTGAGCGGAACCCGCATATCCCGTCGATGCGTCGCAAGTCCGTCAGGAATCAGTCCGTGACCCGTGGCGTACGGCTCGCGCAGACGGGCGAAAATGTCTCCGGACCGCACTACATTGTGCCTACGGGTATCGGGAGGTGCGGGTGGAAGTTCAGCTGGGCCGGCGCGACGGCACGCGCGGGTCCGTGGTCTGGGGTGTCCTGCGCGACGTGCTCACGATCCGGGCCGGGCAGGCCGGCCGGGACCGGCTCGACGTGGTGGACGCCGGCGGGGGAACCGGCGGGTTCGCCGTGCCGCTGGCCGCGCTCGGCCACCACGTCACCGTGGTCGACCCGAGCCCGGATTCACTGGCGGCCGCCCAGCGGCGGGCGGCCGAGATGAACGTCCGGATCAGTGTGGTTCAGGGTGAGGCCGCGGGGCTGGACAGCGTGGTCGGCGAGCAGGCCGCCGACCTGGTGATCTGCCACAGCGTGCTGGAGTACGTGGAGTCCCCGGCCGACGCGCTGGCCGCGATCACCCGGGTGCTCCGGCCCGGTGGCACAGTCAGCGTGCTGGCCGCGGGCGCGGTCGCGGCGGTGCTGCACCGCGCCCTCACCGGCCGGTTCGACGAGGCCCGGGCCCTGCTGGCGGACACCGGGGCGGACGGTGACGGGGGAGCTCCGCGCCGGTTCACCCTGCCCGGCCTGGTCGCGCTGATCGAGAGTGCGGGGCTTACCCCGGGCGCGGCCCACGGAGCGGAGATCTTCGGCGGACTGGTGCCGAGCGTGCTGGCCGACGCCGACCCGGGCGCGGCCGAATCGCTGCGGGCCCTGGAAGCGGCGGCCGCGACCTACCCCGCCCTGCGGGACATCGCCGCGAAGCTGCACGTGCTGGGGCGGCGCTGAGGCGGTGCCGTGACTGCGCCCGACGGAACTGGCCCGGACGACACCGGCTGTCACATCCTGCACGTGGACATGGACGCGTTCTACGCCAGCGTCGAGGTCCGGGACCGCCCGGAGCTGATGGGCAAGCCGGTCATTGTGGGCTCACCCAACGGGCGCGGGGTGGTGCTGTCCGCCTCCTACGAGGCCCGCGAGTTCGGGGTCCGTTCGGCCATGCCGGGGGCGGTGGCCCGGCGGAGGTGCCCGCAGGCCGTTTTCGTGCCACCCCGCCGCTCGGTCTACAGCGCGGTGTCCAGGCAGGTCATGGCGGTGTTCCGGTCGGTCACCCCACTGGTCGAGCCGCTGGCCCTGGACGAGGCGTTCCTGGATGTGTCCGGCGCCCGGCGGCGGCTCGGCTCCCCGGCCTGGATCGGGGCGGCGATCCGGCGGCAGATCGAGGCCGAGCAGGGCCTGACCTGCTCGGTGGGGGTGGCGTCGTCCAAGTTCGTGGCCAAGATCGCCTCAGTGCGCTGCAAACCGGACGGCCTCCTGGTGGTTCCGGCCGACGGCGTGCTCGATTTCCTGCACCCGCTCCCGGTCTCGGCGCTGTGGGGGGTGGGGCAGCGCACCGGTGAGGCACTGGCCCGGCTCGGCCTGCGTACGGTGGGCGACATCGCGCACGCGCCCCCGGCCACGCTGCAGCAGCACCTGGGCGCGGCGGCCGGTGCCCACCTGGCCGCGCTGGCCCGGGGCCGCGACCAGCGGGCGGTGACCCCGCACGCCCCGGACAAGAGCATCGGCGCCGAGGAGACGTTCGCCACCGACATCGCCGATCCCGAGGTCATCCGGCGGGAACTGCTCCGGCTGTCTGAGCGGACCGCCCGGGCTCTGCGGGAGGGCGGCTGGGCCGGGCGGACGGTGACGGTCAAGCTCCGGCTGGCCAACTTCACCACCATCACCCGGTCCCGGACCCTGCCTGATCCGACCGATCTGGCCCGTACCATCTACGAGACCGCCTGCGCGCTGCACGAGGGGTCCGGGCTGGATCGGGCGGCCCGGCTGCGGCTGGTCGGGGTACGGATGACCGGGCTGACCGCCGCGGCCGGCGCCACCACCCAGCTCGCCTTCGACGACCGGCCGACCGGCTGGCGCGAGGCCGAGCTGGTCATGGACCGGATCACCCAGCGGTTCGGCACCAACGCGGTCCGGCCTGCGGTGCTGGTGGACGGGGAATACCGTGACGCTGACGGGGTCGGGCACCGTCCCAGCGAGTACCGCGAGCAGGGGAACTAGATGGGCTGGGCCCGGCAGGAACAGGACCGGTGCGGGGCACCCTTCCACGCGGTGCTCCCGGGCTCGTATTGTGGAGGTGGATCCGGGAAAAACTGGTGGCCGTCACCGTACCCCGTGATCCTGCGCGCAAGGTTTCGTGGGAGGCGTCGTGCCGCTCTCTGAGCATGAACAGCGTCAGCTCGAGCAGATCGAGCAGGCGCTGTACAGCGAGGATCCAAAGTTTGTCCACACGGTTCGCTCCAGCGACCCGCGGGTGCACTACAAGCGCCGGGCTTTCCAGGCCGTGGCCGGCTTCGTGCTGGGCGTCGGGTTGCTGCTCGGCGGGGTCATCTCCCAGTACCTCTGGGTGGGCGTCGCTGGATTCGTCGTGATGCTCGTGTGCAGCATGTGGGCACTGACGAGCTACCGGCACATCAACGCGATGTCGGCCGCGGCGGGCCTGAGCCGTCCACGGGCCTCCGCCCGGGCGCGGCGGCGTCAGCAGCGCCAGCAGCGCAAGGCCGGTCTCCAGGTGGCCCAGCCCGGCATGATGGAACGCCTGGAAGAGCGCTGGCGGCGCCGCCAGGAGAACGGCGGCTGAGCCTGAGCCAGCACCGGGAGGTCAGTCGCCGTCGCGGGCGGCCCGCTCCTGCTGGATCCGTTCCTGGCGCGACCGCGCCCCGGGCCGGCGCCGCCACATGCTCGACTGGGCCTGGGCGGCCACCCCGGACCACCTGACGGTCAGGCCCCGCAGCGGCACGTACGCGGAGGCCGGGGCCAGCCGGGCGCGCCAGCGGTCCCGGCGGCTGGCCGACGCGGCCAGGCCGTGCCGGATCAGCTCCAGATCGCCCCGGGTCGGCGCCGGCCCCGGAGTGCCGGCGTAGCTGGCCCGTTCCTCGGCCAGCGCGACGCGGCCCAGCGCTTCGGCCGCACGCGGAGAGATGCTGATCTCGTCGCTGACCCGGCGGGCCACGGCCCGGGGTGATTCGCTCGGCCGCCGGGTCACGTGGTAGTCGGTCAGATCGTCCATGGTTTCGCGCCAGGCGGCATGGGCCCGCTCCAGGTCCCCGGTGTAGGCGAGCCGTCGCTGGCGAACCAGGAAGCGGCTGGCCGGCGGGACGATGACCGCCACCGCGAGCAGAGCCGCCAGGGCGAGGCCGACCGGCTCGAGCGGGAAACCCGCTCCCTTCCCGGAATGCCCGGCGTTACCGCCCGACGTCCCGCCCGGGTTCAGGTGCTTGTTCTTGGCCGCACTGCCGCCCGCGCTGTTCGAGCGGCCCGGCCCCGAGGGGGTGGTCAGGCCGTTCGAGCTGCCGCCGGCGCCGTTGCTGTCGGAGATCTGCGGGACGGTGTAGCTGGGCGGCACCGCGGTGCCCTGGCCGCCAATGCCGGAGGGCGTGGGCTCGAACCGCAGCCAGCCCAGACCCTGGAAGTACAGCTCGGGCCAGGCGTGCGCGTCGCTCGTCCGGACCTGGTAGGTGTCGGGCGAACCGGACGGGGTGCCGGGCGTGAAGCCCACCGCGACCCGGGACGGGATACCCAGCAGCCGGGCCAGCACGGCCATGGCGAACGCGAACTGCTGGCAGTAGCCGCGCTTGGACACGGTCAGGAAGTGGGTCAGGCCGGTCGCGTCGATCGGCTCGTTCACGTTCAGGCTGTAGGTGAAGCCGCCGGTCTCGGTGAACCAGTTCTGCAGGGCCAGCGCCCGGGCGTACGGGCTGGCGGCCTTCCTGGTCACCGCGTCGGCCAGCGGGGTAAGCGACTTGAACGCGGCCGGCACGGGAAGATACTGGCTGGTGATGGACGCGGGCGGGGCGGCCGCCCGGGCCAGCTGCTCGGCCGTGGGCTCCACGTCCTGGCTGCTGACCGTGTACGAGAGTCCCGACAGCGAGTTGTTGAAGCCGAACACCATGCCGGTGCTGCTGTTCTCCTCCCAGGTCCCGGCCACCTTGATCCGGGTCGGCGGGTACGGCACCGGGAGGTAACTGATCGGCGCGTCCTCGGACGCGCTGGAGCTGAACGTGAAGTGCGTGGTCTGGCCGCTCGCGGCGGACCTGCCGCTCCGGGTCAGGCCCTGGGCCGTGGGCAGCGTGTCAGACACCGGCGTGTTGTCCGAGCTGACGTGCGGGCTGAGCCGCCAGGCGTTCGTGGTCAGGGTGTCCAGCACGTACATCTGCAGGTACGGCGGATCGGGATCGGTCGTGGAGTAGCTGAGCACCGGCTGCGGCTCACCCTCATGCAGGTCCTGGCTCATCTGGGCGATCGGGTCCGGTCCCACCCCACCGCTGCCGCCCAGGCCGCCGCCCGCATGACCGAACACGTTGACGTGCGCGGGGAACATGCGATTGACCCGCACCGAGGGGATGAACAGCGGCACGATCAACGCGACCAGGATCGAGGCCAGCCCGATCCGCCGCCCGGCCGAGGCCAGGGTGTGCACGTCGGAGCCCTTGACGCTCCCCGGGCCCGGCGCCCGGCCCGCGACCGGGCGGCCGTAACGGTCGGCGCGCCACAGGCCCACGGTCCGGCCCCAGTGCCCGATCCGGTCCCGGCCGTCCGCGGCCAGGATCAGCAGGTAACCGATCGTGCCCAGGCAGAACACGACCGCCGTGCCCCACCCGCCGCGGACGGCCGGGGTGGTCGACGCCGCGATGAACAGCGCCAGCAGCGGCAGCCCGGCCAGGGCCGAGTGGCGCAGCCGCGCGGCCAGCGTGTCCGCGGCGATCGCGGCGATCCCGATGCCCGCGGTGGACAGCAGCAGGAGGCCGTGGGTGACCGGGACCGGCGGCGAGAACCGGTCGGCGTCGGTCATGCCCAGGGTGGCCACGTGCCAGACGTGGCTGAGCGAGGCGGCGTTCGGAATGATCAGGAACCAGGACTGGCTGGGGGCGAACACCAGGTTCAGGTACAGCAGCAGCCCGGCCAGGCTGGCCGCCAGGCACAGCAGCACGGGCAGCCGGCGGAGCCGGGTCGCCAGGCCGACCCCGGCCGCCACCGCCACCGCGCCGGCCCCGGCCCAGAACCACGTCAGCCCGATGAACAGCGCGTACAGCGCGGTCGCGGCCAGGATCGTGCCCACCGCCGCCGCGGTCGTGAGCCGGTAGTTCATGGCGTGTGACCCTGCCTGTCTCCTCCGGGCCCCTTCACCACGGCCCTCAGCTGGCTCATGCCGGCTCCTCGCTCGGCACCGGGCTGACCGGGCGGTTCAGCCGGACGGAGGTGGGGTCGGGGGCTTCGGTGCTCACCGGGCGGTGCTGAAAATTGCCGGTCGCCGGGCTGTGCAGCTCTCGCCAGGCGTCGGGCAGTGACGTGCGCGCGGTGACGGTCAGGACCCGCCAGCCCGCCGCGGTCAAGATGCTGGCCGCGCTGGACCGCGCGTCGCGGCCGTTCGCGCTCCGTCCGGGACCGGACGGTTCACTGCTGCGGGCCCAGTGCTCCGTGTCCAGCATCAGCACCATGGCCGGGGCGGGACCGCGGTGGCTGGCGGCCAGCTGGCGGGCCAGGTCCGCCGACAAGGTGCCCACCACCGCGATGACCTGGCCCCGCCCGCCGCTCCGGAGCGTGGCCAGGCCGCCGCTGAGGTCGGTGTTGCGCGAGGTCCGGATCACCGCCAGCCGCTCCAGCAGGGACTCCGCGGCCGGCCCGGCCGGGGTGCCGTCACCGGCGTCGGTCAGCAGCCGGGTCTCGATGCCCTGCCCGACCAGGTGGACGCCGATCGAGGCGATCGCGCTCACCGCGAATTCGAACGACGACTCCGGCCCGGTACCCACGTGCGCGCGCCGCCGGGTGTCCAGCAGCAGCAGGGCCCGGTTGTGCCAGCGCTGCTCCTCCCGGCGGACCATCAGCTCGCCGTAGCGCGCGGTGGACCGCCAGTGCACCCGCCGCAGTTCGTCGCCGTCCCGGTAGGCCCGCGGGGCGATGTCATCTTCGCCGGCGGCGGCCACCGTGCGCAGGCCGCTCTCCCCGTCGCCGAGCCGGTTGCCGGCGATCGCCACCCGGGGCAGGGCGGTGACCGGCGGTGTCACCACCAGTGTGCTCTTGCTGGCGAACGAGCGGCCGATGGCTGACAACCCGAAGCTGTCGGCCACCCGGACCTGAAGCGGGCCGATGGTGTACTTGCCGCGCTGGTCCATCTGGATCTTGTGGCTCAGGTCCCGGCTGCCGCCCGGCTCGATGGACTCCAGCACGAACCGCGGCCGTCGGTTCAGCGAGTTCGGAATCTGGTCCTCAGCCAGCAGCAGGCCGGTGCGCAGCCGGGACACGTTGGACAGCCGCACCCGGGCCTCCGTCGTCTGGCCGGCCGGGATCCGCCGCGGCACCAGCTGCCGGGTGCAGGACAGCCGGTACCGGGCGCGGCTGGTGCTCAGCGCGGACAGTACCGGCAGCATCACCAGCAGCACCCCGATGCGGAGCAGATCCGACTCGCTGAAGCCCAGCCCGGCGATGGCCGTCGCGATCCCGACGGTGAGGAACGTCTTGCCCCGGGTGGTCAGGGCGTTCAGCAGGGTCCGCATCGACCAGCGCCCGCTAGCGCCGGGCCGGCAACGGGAGCCGGCTCACGATTCCGGCCAGCACCTGCTCCGGGAACTGCCCGGCGACCAGCGCCTCCGGTGTCGGCAGCAGCCGGTGCGCGAGCACCGGCACCGCCAGTGCCTGCACGTCGTCGGGGATCACGTAGTCCCGGCCGTCCAGGGCCGCCCACGCGCGGCTGACCCGGAGCAGGTGCAGGGTCGCCCGCGGGGAGGCACCCAGGCGCAGGTCCTCGTGTGAGCGGGTCGCATTGACCAGGCTGATCACATAGTGCTTGAGCAGGTCCGAGACCGTCACCCCGCGGACCGCGACGGCCAGGTCCCGGATGTCGGTCGCGTGGGCCACCGGTTTCACGTCGTCCAGCGGTGACGTCAGCCCGTGCGTGTCGATCATCTCCATCTCGGCCGCAGCCGTCGGGTAACCGATCGAGATGCGGGCGCTGAAACGGTCCCGCTGGGCCTCGGGCAGGGGATAGGTGCCTTCCATCTCCACCGGGTTCTGGGTGGCGATGACCATGAACGGCGACTCCAGCGGGAACGTGGTCCCGTCCACCGTGACCTGGCCCTCTTCCATGCTCTCCAGGAGCGCGGACTGGGTCTTGGGTGAGGCCCGGTTGATCTCGTCGCCGACCACGATGTTCGCGAAGACCGGGCCCGGCTTGAACTCGAACTCGCGCCGCTCCTGGTTGTAGGCGCTCACCCCGGTGA
Organism: Streptosporangiaceae bacterium; assembly: GCA_036401415.1. Classification (GTDB taxonomy): domain Bacteria; phylum Actinomycetota; class Actinomycetes; order Streptosporangiales; family Streptosporangiaceae; genus Bog-532. The sequence continues at coordinate 2,645 of DASWVA010000605.1, read as the reverse complement.
CGTCGCTGGGCAGCAGGTCGGGGGTGAACTGAATGCGCCGCACCGAGCAGTCGATGGACTTGGCCAGCGCTTTGGCCAGCATGGTCTTGCCGACCCCGGGCACGTCTTCGATGAGCAGGTGACCCTCGGCCAGCAGCACGGCCAGGGTGAGCCGGACCGCGTTGGCTTTCCCGTCGATCACGGATTCGACGGACGCCCCGATGCGCCCGGCCACCCCGACCAGGTCGTCAAGCGTTCTGCCCGGGTCGCGCCCCGTCTCCACTACCACATGGCCTCCTTGTGGGCCCCGCGTGCCTTCTGCCGCGCCGGCCGCCGGCGGTCGAGCTATACCACCGTAACGGCCTCATAACGACAGTACGTCCTGGCCCCGGCGTGGCGCGATTCTTCGGCGCCCGCTCAGGCGGCGCCGGCACCGGCTGGATGCCCAGCGGTGACCCGGAAGGCCTGATTTGCGACCGTTCCAGGCATCCTCCGCCCGGCCCCGCCACCGGCTCCTCCCGCCCCCTCCACTTCCCACCACTGGCGCTGAGCTGCGGCTTTGTGGGGCCACCACCGCCGAATGGAACGGTTTCAGCGTTGACGGTGGGGGAATGTGGAGTACAGTGGAGCGCGGTGGAGCAAGTTGGCCTGGCCGGCGCTGCTCTCGGGCCAAGGGAGGTGGGGTGCGGTGTTTCTCGGCACGCACACCCCCCGGCTCGACGAGAAGGGGCGGCTGATCCTGCCCGCCAAGTACCGCGATGAGCTTGCTGAGGGGGTGGTGATCACGAAAGGCCAGGAGCGCTGCCTCTACGTGTGGCCGGTCGCTGAGTTCACCCGGGTCACCACGGCCATGCGGGACGCGCCGGTCACCGGCAAAGGACTGCGGGACTACAGCCGGGTGCTGTTCGCCAGCGCTTCGGACGAGGTTCCGGACAAGCAGGGCCGCATCACCGTTCCCCCGGCGCTGCGCCAGTACGCGGGGCTGGAGCGCGACTGCGTGGTCATCGGGGCCAACACCCGGATGGAGATCTGGGACGGGGCCGCCTGGGAGACCTACCTGGCCAGCCAGGAGGAGTCCTTCTCGGACGCAGCCGAGGAGGTGCTGCCCGGGATCTTGTGACGGCTGGTGCCTGGCGGGGTCTCCACCCGCGCTGGGCCGCCGGCTGGCTGGCATCACTTCCCCGGTGCCAGGCGGCTGGCGGCCCGCGCGGCGCGGATGGAGTCCCGGCCCGGTACCCGGGCCAGGAACAGCCAGGGGACACCGCGGCAGGCAACCATCGCGGGAGAAGGGGTGGTCATCGTGGGTCAGGCGTCCGGTCATGTACCGGTGATGCTGAGCCAGGTCGCTGACCTGCTCGGTCCCGCCCTGACGCAGGATGGCGCCGTCCTGCTCGACGCGACCCTCGGCCGGGCCGGGCACACCCGGGCTCTGCTGGCCGCTCATCCCGGCCTCATGGTCATCGGTATCGACGCCGACGCCGACGCGATCGTGGAGTCCCGTCAGGCTCTGGCCGGTGACGCCGGCCGGGTGACGCTGGTGCGGTCCTTCTACGACGAGATCCCGGCCATCGTGGCCGAGGCGGGCCTGGACAGCGTGCAGGGCGTGCTGTTCGACCTCGGCGTCTCGTCCCCCCAGCTGGACGACCGGGAGCGCGGCTTCGCTTACTCCTACGACGCGCCGCTGGACATGCGGATGGATCAGTCGGCTGAGCTCACCGCGGAAGAGGTCATCAACCGCTATCCGGCCGCGGACCTGGCCCGGGTGCTGCGGGAGTACGGGGAGGAGCGGTTCGCGCGGCGGATCGCGGACGCGGTGGTGCGGGAGCGATCCAGGTCGCCGGTGACCTCTACCGCCCGGCTCAGCGAGATCGTGCGGGATTCGATCCCGGCGGCCGCGCGCCGGACCGGCGGCCACCCGGCCAAGCGAACCTTCCAGGCGCTGCGGATCGAGGTGAATGGCGAGCTGGCCGTGCTCGGCCGGGCGCTGCCGGCCGCACTCGGCCTGCTGTCGGTGGGCGGCCGTATCGCCGTGCTGGCCTACCACTCCCTCGAGGACCGGGTGGTCAAGCGGGCCTTGGCCGCGACCGCCGCCGACACCACCCCGCCGGGCCTGCCGGTGCCACTGCCGGACCGCGGCCCGCGGTTCCGCCTGCTGACCAGGGGCGCGCAACGCCCGGACGCAAACGAACTGGCCGCCAACCCCCGGGCGGCGTCCGCGCGGCTACGGGCCGCGAAACGAATCCGGAAGGCTGCCTGAAGGGGCGGATGACATGGCTACCCGACTGACCGACAGCCCGAGGTCTTCACGTACCCGGGACCCGCGTGCGGCGGACCGCCCTGGGGAGGCCGGCCGTCCCCGCGAGGCTGGCTGGGACGACGCCCCGCCTTCCCGTGCGAACCGCCGTCCGCGGCCCCAGCCGGGCAGCCGGGCGGCGCAGGCTGACCCCCGGGTGCGCTCTGGCCCCGGAGCGGCCACCCCACCGCGGACCGCGCCCAGACCCCCGTCGGCGCGGCCGGGGTCCCCGGTGCGCCCGGGGGCCCGGCCGGTCACCACGCCGCGGCCCGCGGCGGCACCGTGGTCCACCCCGCCAGCCAGTCAGCCGGCCGCGCCCTCGGCGCCGGCTCTGCCGCTGGACCCGGCCAGCGCGCGCCGGCGGCGGATGCCG
>DASWVA010000604.1:0-2881 GCA_036401415.1 Streptosporangiaceae bacterium | reverse complement strand
GCCCGTGCTGGTCCTGCTGCACGAGGGCGTGGCGGACCGGCGCGGCTGGCGCGACCTGGCTGACCTGCTGGCCCCGCGCCTGACCGTGGTCGCCTACGACCGCCGGGGCTTCGGTGACACCCCGCCCAGCCCCGGCCCGTTCACACACGTCGATGACCTGCTCGCCGTCCTCGCCCAGGTCGCGGACGGCCCGGTCTGGCTGGTCGGGGCGTCGGCCGGCGGCGGCCTGGCCCTGGACACCGCGCTTATCGCCCCGGACCGGGTCGCCGGCCTGGTGCTGCTCGGCGCCGCGGTGAGCGGGGCGCCGGAACCACAGCTGGACCCGGACACCGAGCGGCTGGACCAGCTTGCGGAGGCAGCCATCGCCGCCGGGGACCAGGACGAGATCAACCGCCTGGACACCTGGGTCTGGCTGGACGGCCCGGCCCAGCCCGAAGGCCGCGTGTCCGGCCCCGCCCGCGACCTGGCCCTGGCCATGAACGCCGTCATCATCGGCAACGATGTGCCCGAGGACGCCGGCGCAAGCGGAGTGCACGCCTGGGACCGGCTCGGCGAGATCCAGGTCCCGGTCACGGTCGCCTGCGGGGACCTGGACGTGCCCTTCCTCCTCACCCGCAGCCAGGAACTGGCTCACCGCCTGCCGAACGCCCGGTACCAGACCCTGCCCGGCCGCGCCCACCAGCCCTACCTGGAGGACCCCGCCGAAGTCGCCCGCCTCGTCGCCCACGCGGTCACGGTTTCCTGAGCTTGGTGGTCCGGCTGGGCAATTTAAGCGCGGTATGCAGATCAACTTAAAAATCCTGTTTAAGTTCTCCCGCCCCGGACAGCAGACGGGTCCGGTAACCAACAAATACCGGCTCGGCTGCGCACCGCGCAGCCGCGCAAGACAGGAGGCGGAATGGGTGACTACCAGCACTCCGTGGAGGTGCGCGCGCCGGCCGGCCAGCTGTTCGGCTACCTGTCCGACGTGCGGAATCTCCCACACTATTTCACCGCCATGACCAGCGCCGATCCGGGGGGCGGCCAGTCCGTCCACGTCACCGCGACGCTGCACGGCACCACCCGCGAGGGCGAAGCCTGGTTCACGGTCGACCAGCAGCGCCAGCACCTGGAGTGGGGATCGGAGGGGCCCAGCGACTACCGCGGTCAGCTCGACGTGACCGGCGACGCCACGACCTCCTCGGTCACGGTCTCCCTGCACACGGAGCGCCACGACTCGCCCGAGATCGACCAGGGCATCACCGACACGCTGGCCGCCGTCAAGCGGCTGGTCGAGGCGGGCCCGGCTCCCGGCCCCACCAGCGGGCCCCGAGCAGGAACCACCGACAGCAACCAAACTTCTCAGTGAGGAAACAAACATGACACCACTGACGCGGATTACCGCGGTCGCGGCTGTGCCCGCGGCCGGCCTGGCCCTGAGCGCAGGGCTGCTGATGGGAGCGGCGCCTGCCGGGGCGGCCACCGTCACCTCAGCCGGCGCGGCGCACGTCGCGGCGGCTGCGGCCCAGGACACCACCTGGGCTCAGGCCACCGCCCAGACCGACCTGGCCGAAATCACCATCGGCCAGATCGCTGAGCAGCGAGCGCTGCAGTCGGCCACCAAGATGATGGCCCAGGTCACCATCAGTGACCACACCACGGCGCTGGCTTCGCTGAAAGCAGTTGCGTCCCAGGCGGGCATTACGCTGCCCACCGCCCCGAACGCCATGCAGCAGGCTCAGGCCGCCCAGCTGAAGTCGGTCGCCTCCAGCCAGTTCGACGCGACTTACGACGCGATCCAGATTAAGGGCCACGAGCTCAGCATCAGCCAGACCAAGACCGAGATCGCCAGCGGTTCCAGCGCCGCGGTCAAGAACAACGCCCAGGTCTACCTGCCGGTGGCCGAGAAGCACCTGCAGATGGCTGAGAGCGACTACGCCGCCCTGAGCGGCTCGTCCTCCAGCGCCCCGGGCGTCAACGCCGGGACCGGTGGCCTGGCCGCCACCCAGCCCGCCGACAACACCCCGTGGCTCGCCGCTGGAGCGTTGGGCGCGCTGCTGCTGGCCGGCACCGGGGCGTTCGGCCTGCGCCGCCGGCTCAGCAGCCGCTGACCAGTGACGCACCGACAGGCCCACCAGCGGCGTCGCCTCCGCCGTTGGTGGGCTCTGCCGGCCGGGGCCGGTCTGGTGCTGCTCGTGGTGGCGGTTTGGGGTCTGCTGACTCACCAGTCACGGCTGCCTGGCGCGGGGCCCGCGCCTGCGTGGGCCCAGCCCGCCAGGGCCACTGCGGCACCGGCCGGCACCCGTCCGGCGTCCGGGCAGGCCGGAGAGGCCCTGGCCCACGGCCAGCCTTCCCGGCCGTCCGAACCACCCGCCCCGGCCATGCCGGCGGTGCTGCCCATCGGTGCCGTTTCGGTGCAGATTCCCAGCCTGCGCATCTCGGCGTCAGCGTCACCCGAGTCGGTCTCGGGCGGCGCCCTGGCGGTGCCTTCCGACCCGGCCGACGTCGGCTGGTGGATGCCGTCCACCGCTGAGCTGGTCATCGACGGTCACGTCGACATGGAGGGAGCCGGGCCTGGCGCCCTGTACGAGGTGCGTAACCTGCACCCGGGTGCCCAGGTCGTCATCCAGACCGCCAGCGGGCCCGAGCACTGGACCATCGAGGGCGTTCGCACCTACCAGAAGGGCCACGTACCGGCCGGGCTGTTCAGCTGGCAGGGCACCGATCCCCGTCTGGTCATCATCACCTGCGGCGGCCCCTTCGACTACAGCACCCACCACTACTACGACAACGTGGTGGCCTACGCCTCCGGCGGGTAGCTGATCTGCGCGGGAGAAGGCCGGCCGCTAGGGGAGCAGAGGGATGTTCTGGTAGCCGACCGGGTGATCCTTACCCTGCTCGG
>DASWVA010000603.1:0-1877 GCA_036401415.1 Streptosporangiaceae bacterium | reverse complement strand
CGCGAAGCCGACGAAACCCTCCAGCGGCGCGGCCACCCTGAGCCAGTGGTCGACCTGGCGCTGCGGCGCATTGCGGCCGAGCACGATGCACGAGCTTTCCGGCTGCTCGGCCGCGTGGACCGCATCCAGCACCCGGCGGGCCGCGTCGGTGCTGTCGTAGCCTTCCAGCTTCCAGAGGCCGGGGTGCACGCCCGCTTCCGTCAGAGCCCTGATGACCTGGACGGTGAGGCGGGGGCGGGCCAGCTCGTCGAAGAGCGACTGGTCCTCGTACTTGACCGACTGCTCGCTGGTCGGGGGGACTAGCAGCTCGATCAGCCAGCTCCGGCGGCTGGCCTGGCAGTAGTCGTGCAGCCGCCGCAGCGTCGCGATCTGCGCCTCCCGCAGCTCGGCGGGATCTTCGGGGTTGAACCGGACCAGGGCCTTGACCCAGTCCGGTTCGAACGCCTCGATGTGCGCGGCGAAGTCGTCGCCGTACTCGAACCTGAACTCTTTGGAACCGCTGGCTTCCACCGGCATGGCCAGGACGAAACCGGCTTTCTTGGCCGCCCGGGCGACGTCGGCTCCGAGCTGCTCGTCGACCAGGATGCTCAGCTGCCCGGCGACCAGCGGCGTGTCGTTCAGCACCCGCTGGGCGGCGGCGAAGATCAGCGACTTGGCGTCGCGCATGTCGGCCAGCTGGGCTTCGGTCGGCTCGCCCTGCACGCCGAACAGGGTGCCGAACGAATCACGCTGATCCATGGCCATGATGAACAGCGGCTGAGCCGCGGATGGCGGTCCGGTGATGTCGGTCATGATCGCCTGCCTTCAGGTCTGCGTCGGTCCGGTATCCAGGATCGACCAGGCGCGGGCCCGCATCCACGGCGGGTCGGGATTCCGCTTCCGGGCGCGGTCGGCGGCGGCGCGACGGATCATCTGGATCGAAAATGACCCGCCCTGGCCGACGGGTAGGCTGCGGAAACTCAGAGAGGTCAGGTGCTCATGAGCCATGATCAGGCGGTCTTCCCCGGCCGCCCGCACACCGTACCGGTGACCGGCGCCGTGCTGGTCGCGCACGGTGGCCGGTCGCAGAGCACCGCCCCGGTCACTGCCTACCAGCCGGCCGTGCTGCGGATGATCCCGGTGACCGGGGCCATCCGGCGGGCGCTGCCCGGCCGCGCCACCGTGGTGAACCGGCCGATGTACCAGTTGCGCGGCTGGAATGGCGACCTGGCCTCTCCGGTGGCCGACCTGACCGGGGCTCTCGACCAGCTCGGCGAGCGGTTCGGGCCGATTCCGGTGGTGCTGATCGGCCACTCCATGGGCGCCCGGGCCGCCATGCGGGTAGCCGGGCACCCGCAGGTCACCGCGGTGGCCGGGCTGGCCCCGTGGCTGCCGCCCGGCGAACCGGTCCAGCAGCTGGCCGGGCGGCGCGTGCTGCTGGCCCAGGCCGCGGGCGACCGGATCACCCGGCCCGCCGAAACCTGGGCCTTCGCCGAGCGGGCGGCCGCGGTCACCACCGTGGCCACGATCGAGGTTGCGCACAGCGACCACGCCATGCTTCGCCGGGCGCCGCTGTGGCACAAGATCGCGACCGGTTTCGTCCGGCTGGCGCTGGGTCTGTCCGCTGACGAGGAGCCGGTCGCCGCGGCGTTCCGGGCCGCCGGGGCCGGTGGCCCGCACCTCCGGGTGTGACCGATCTGGAGTTCGCTTCAGGCGGGCCGCCCGCCTGAAGCTTGCTCAGGCGGGCCGCCCGGCCATCAGGTAGGCGCGGCGGGTGTCCACTTCCGCCGGGTAGGCGATCCGCTCGAGCCGGGCCGAGATGGTGAACCCGGCGCCTTCCAGCGCGGCGGCCACGTCCCGCGGTTCGTGGAAGCGGAAGTCCACGTCGACGTGGTGCC
>DASWVA010000602.1:0-2253 GCA_036401415.1 Streptosporangiaceae bacterium | reverse complement strand
GGCCCGGCGGGACGGCGCGCAGGTGGCCGGCGGGGCGGACGTGGTGGCCCTGGCCCGGCGGCCGGGCGGCGCGGTGGCCGGGCTGGTCACCAGCGCTGGCCGGGTGGCGGCCCCGGTGGTGGTGAACGCGGCCGGGCCGTGGAGCGGCGAGGTCGCGACCCGGCTGGGCACGTCGGTGCCGGTGCGGCCGCGGCGGGGGCGGATCCTGGTCACCGAACCACTGCCGGACGCGGTCATCCGGCACAAGGTGTACGAGGCGGACTACGTGGGCGCGGTGGTGAGCGACTCCGCCGCCCTGCAGTGCTCCGCGGTGGTCGAAGGCACGGCCAGCGGGACCGTCCTGATCGGGTCGAGCCGGGACGCGGCCGGGTTCTCGGCCGCGCCGGATCCGGCCGCGCTGGCCGAGATGGCCCGCCGGGCGGTGCGGCTGTTCCCGTTCCTGGCCGGGGTGCGGGCCATCCGCACGTACACGGGGTTCCGGCCCGCCTCGCCCGACCACCTGCCGGTCATCGGGGCCGACCAGGCGGTGCCCGGGCTGTTCCACGCGACCGGGCACGAGGGGGCGGGGATCGGGCTGGCCCCGGCCACGGCCGAGCTGATCACGGCGCTGGTGGCCGGGACGGTGCCGCCGGTGGACCCGGCGCCGTTCGCCCCGGCCCGGTTCGCGGTGGAGGTGCAGGGCCAGTGCGCGCTGAACGGGTGAGCTTCAGCTTCGACGGGGCGCCGATGACGGCCGAACCGGGCCAGACGGTGGGCGCGGCCCTGCTGGCGGCCGGGATCCGCTCCTGGCGGCGGACCCGGGGCGGCGGCCGGCCGCGCGGGCTGTTCTGCGGGATCGGGTCGTGCTTCGACTGCCTGGTGGACGTGAACGGCGACCGGGCGGTCCGGGCCTGCCTGGTGCAGGTGCGTCAGGGGGACGAGGTACGGACCAGCGACTCGGTGGGGGCGGACCGATGAGTACCGTGCGGGCCGAACTGGCCGTGGTCGGGGCGGGGCCGGCGGGGCTGGCGGCCGCGCGGGCCGCCGCGGACCTGGGGGCCCAGGTGGTGCTGGTGGACGCGGGCCGGGCGGCGGGCGGGCAGATCTACCGGCAGCCGGTCACCGCCGGCGCGGCCAGGACGCCTGGGGCCGGCCCGAAGCTGCCGGCGCGCCTGCGCCGGGTGACGTCGCACCCCCGCGTCCGCCACCTGCCTGCGACCAGTGTGTGGCAGGCGGCCGCGGGTGAGCAGTTCATGCTCTGGCTGACCGGCGGAGATCAGCTTCAGGCGCGGGCGGTGATCATTGCGACCGGGGCGAGCGAGATCGTGCTGCCGTTTCCCGGGTGGGAGCGGCCGGGGGTGACCACGGTGGGCGCCGCGCAAGCGCTGCTCAAGGGGCAGGGGGTGGTGGCCGGGCAGCGGGTGCTGGTCGCGGGGTCCGGGCCGCTGCTGCTGCCGGCCGCCGCCGGGCTGGCCGAGGCGGGGGTGGAGGTGGTCGCTATGCTCGAAGCCACTCCATTGTCGCCGGGGGCGGTGGGCCGGGCGGCCCGGCTGGCTCGGTACACCGGCAAGGCCGGGGAGGCCGCCGCCTACGCCAGGATCCTGGCCCGGCACCGGGTGCCGGTCCGCCCGGGCCGCGCGGTGACCGCGGTCCACGGGGACGAGGAGGTGACCGGGGCCACGATCAGCCGGGTGGACCGGGACTGGCGGCCGGTCCCGGGGACCGAACGCCGGGTGCGGGTGGACGCGGTCCACGCGAGCTTCGGGTTCAGCCCGGCCCTCGAGCTGTCCCGGGCGCTGGGATGCGCGGACCTGCCGCAGCCGGGGCGCCCCACCGCCGCCGTGTGGTGCGATGACAACCAGGCGACCTCGGTGCCGGGGGTGTTCGCGGCCGGAGAGACGACCGGGGTGGCCGGGGCCGACGTGGCCGAGCTGGAAGGGTGCGTCGCCGGGGTCGCAGCCGCGCGCTACCTGGAACAGTCCAGCCCAGATGGGTTCGGCCAGAAAATGAACGGGGTCCGGGCGGGCAGCGGGGAGCGGGCCGGGCAGCGGCTGCGGCCGGCCCTGGCCCGGGCGCGGCGGTTCGCGCGCGGGCTGGACGAGCTGTACCCGTGGCGGCCCGGCGGCCTGGACTGGCCAGGGCCGGACACGATCGTGTGCCGGTGTGAGGAGGTGCCGTGGGCCGCGATCGGGGCGGCGGTCGCAGACGGCGCCCGGGACGTGCGCGCGGTCAGGGGCGCGACCCGGTGCGGGATGGGTTACTGCCAGGGCCGGG
>DASWVA010000601.1:0-2656 GCA_036401415.1 Streptosporangiaceae bacterium | reverse complement strand
GTAGACCAGCGGGGTGCCCGGGCCGGCGAAGAAGCTGGCCTCCGGGTCCAGGTCGCCGGTGGCGGTCAGCGTGACCCGCAGCGGGTGCGGCGGCTGGCCCGCCGCCGTCCGTGCGGCCACCCGGGCCGGGTCCCGGACCAGGAGCCGGGGATTGTCGGCCCGGATCGTGCCCGCGCCGACCAGGATCGCGTCCGCTTGCCCGCGCAGCCCGTCCACCTCGTCCAGGTCGGCCGCGCCGGACAGGATCAGCCGGCTGGGCGAGGCGTCGTCCAGGTAACCGTCCAGCGAGACAGCGCAGCTGGCGATCGTGTAAGGGCGGCCGGGCACCCTGGTTACGCTACCCCGGGGGATACTGGGGGCATGGCAGGTCATGCGGTTTCGGACACGTTCGAGTCGGTCAACCCGGCCAGCGGCGAGGTAATCGCCGCCTACCCGGTCCACGGGGCGCCGGAGGTGGCCCTGGCGGTCAGCCGGGCCCGGGACGCCGCCGTCTGGTGGGGCGGGCTCTCCTTCGCGGCGCGGCGGCTGCGCCTGCTGGCCTGGAAGTCCCGCCTCACCCGGCAGCTGGGCGAACTGGCGGAGCTGGTGCACGCCGAGACGGGCAAGCCGCGGGACGACGCGACGCTGGAGATCGTCAACACGGTCCTGCACCTGGACTGGGCCGCGCGGCACGCCGCGCCGGTACTGGGACCGCGCCGGGTGTCCCCCGGTATCGCGATGCTCAACCAGGCGGCGTCGGTTGAGTACTTCCCGCTCGGCGTGATCGGCGTCATCGGACCGTGGAACTACCCGGTGTTCACCCCGATGGGGTCGATCGGCTACGCGCTCGCGGCGGGCAACGCGGTCGTGTTCAAGCCCTCCGAGCTCACCCCCGGTGTCGGGCAGTGGCTGGTGCGGTCGTTTACCGGGGTGCTCTCGGAGGTGTTCGGGGAAACCGAGCCGGTGCTGCAGCTCGTCACCGGCCGGGGGGCGACCGGGGCGGAACTGGCCCGGTCGGGGGTGAACAAGCTCGCGTTCACCGGGTCGGCCGCCACCGCCCGTAAGGTGCTGGCGGCCGCGGCCGAGACCCTCACGCCGGTGCTCGCCGAGTGCGGCGGGAAGGACGCGCTGCTGGTCGACGCGGACGCGGACCTGGACGCGGCGGCCGACGCCGCCGCCTGGGGGGCGATGTCCAACGCCGGCCAGACCTGCGTCGGAGTCGAGCGGGTGTACGTGGTGGACTCGGCCTACCAGCCGTTCCTGGACAAGCTGGAGCTGCGGGTATCCCGGCTGCGGCCCGGGGACGACGGCGGCGCCGCCTACGGGCCGATGACCCTTCCGGAGCAGGCCGGCGTGGTCGAGCGGCACCTGGCCGACGCGACCGCGCGGGGCGGCCGGGCGGTCTTCGGCGGGCCCGGCTCGGTGCGGGCGCCCTACGTATCGCCGGTGGTCCTGGTGGACGTGCCCGCCGACAGCGCCGCGGTCCGCGAGGAGACCTTCGGGCCGGTGGTGACGGTCACCCCGGTAGCGTCGCTGGACGACGCGGTGCGGCTGGCCAACGACTCGCCCTACGCGCTCGGGTCGGCGGTGTTCACCCGGCGCCGCCAGGCCGGCCTGGCGGCGGCGCGGGCGCTGCGGGCCGGGATGACGTCGGTGAACTCGGTGCTGTCATTCGCCGCGGTGCCCGCGCTGCCCTTCGGCGGGACGGGCGAGTCCGGGTTCGGGCGGATCCACGGAGCGGACGGGCTGCGGGAGTTCTCCCGGGCCAAGTCGATCACCCGGCAGCGGATGAAGCCGGCCGTCCGGACGACCACCTTCCGCCGCACCCAGACCGACCTGGACCGGATCGTCAAACTGGTCACGCTGCTGCACGGGCGCCCCCCGCGGCCGGGTAAACGCGGTGGCTGAACCTCGGTCAGGCCTGACCTAACCCGCGCTACGGTGTTTTGCATGACCGATGACAGCCGGGAGACCCCCGTGGTCCTTTCCCGGATCTACACCCGTACCGGCGACGACGGCAGCACCGGGCTCGCCGACGGCGCCCGGGTCCCCAAGACCGACCGCCGCCTGGCCGCCTACGCCGACACGGACGAGGCCAACTGCGCCATCGGGCTCGCAGTGACCCTCGGCGGCCTGCCGGAGGCGATGGTGACGCTGCTGCGGCGCCTCCAGAACGAGCTCTTCGACTGCGGCGCCGACCTGGCGACCCCGCTGCCCGCCACCCCGCCGGAGTACCCGCAGCTGCGCATCGACGAGAGCTACCTGACGGCACTGGAGGCCGCCTGCGACTCCTATAACGCCGCTCTGCCCGTCCTGCGGTCGTTCGTGCTGCCCGGCGGGACCCCGGGCGCGGCCCTGCTGCACGCGGCGCGGGCGGTGACCCGGCGGGCCGAGCGCACCGCCTGGGCCGCTGCCGCCGAGCACGGCGACACCATCAGCCCCTGGCCCGCCAAGTACCTCAACCGGCTCTCGGACCTGCTGTTCATCCTGGCCCGGGCGGCCAACACCGGTACCGGGGACGTCCTCTGGCGCCCGGGCGGCGACCGGTAACCCGAACTCGCCCAGGTGGGAGCCCGGCGGAGAGGCTTCCAGCCAGGCCAGGAAGCCGGTGAGGGCCTGGTCGGTCATGGCCAGCTCGACGTGCTCGCCCGCGGGCGAGCCGGACGCGTCGGCCGGG
>DASWVA010000600.1:0-3467 GCA_036401415.1 Streptosporangiaceae bacterium | reverse complement strand
CACGGCCGGTCCCGCCGAGCTGCCTGAAGACCGTGGTGAAGGGCAGCGAGAGCAGGAACCCGAACAGGACCTGGACGCCCAGGCCGGCCACCCTCAGTTCCTGCAGCAGTTCCCCGAGGTTGCGGTCGTCCCGCTGGGCCTGGCTCTCGTTCCGCGCATTTTCCGGCAGTGATCCCATGACTGTCCGCCTCAGTCCAGGAGGAAGTGTGGTCCACGGCGACCAGTATGAGGGCGCCCGGCCAGTGCGGGTGCCTTCACCCCGCCGGCGGTTACAGTGTGCGGGTGGCCGATGCGGAGACCGGGCGGGTCGACAGCTGGATCTGGGCGGTCCGGCTGGTCAAGACGCGATCGGCCGCGTCGAGTGCCTGCCGGGCCGGGCACGTGCGGGTCAACGGCACCCGGGTCAAGCCCGCGCACACGATCCGGCCCGGGGACGAGGTCCGGGTCCGGGTCGAGGACCGCGACCGGATCCTCGATGTCGTGCGGGTCATCAGCAAGCGGGTCAGCGCTCCGGTCGCCGCCGAATGCTACGCCGACCACAGCCCGCCCCCGCCGCCCCGCGAGCGCGCCGTGGCGGTGGCCTCGCGCGAGCGTGGCGCGGGCCGGCCGACCAAGCGCGACCGCCGCACGATGGAGAAATGGCTCCGCGGGCTGCACGATTAGGCGCCGCCGATGGCCTGGCCGAGCAGGTACAGGTTCAGGCTGGTGATGACGACCGTGGTCACCACCATCGCAGCGGTGACCACGCGGCGGTTGACCATGTCGGTCATGGTGGGCTGGTCGCGGGTGACCAGGAGCAGCGGCACCAGGGCGAACGGGATGCCGAACGACAGCACGATCTGGGACAGCACTAGCGCCTGGCCGGTGTTCACGGCCAGGCCCAGCACCAGCAAAGACGGGGCCATGGTCAGCGCGCGCCGGGCCAGCAGCGGGATCCGCCAGTTCATGAAGCCCGACATCACAACCTGGCCCGCGTAGGTGCCGACGCTGGAGGACGACAGCCCGGAGGCCATCAGCGCGACCGCGAAGGCCAGCGCGGCGCCGCCGCCGGCCACCGCGGCGAGCCGCGCGTGCACGAGCGGCAGGCTGCTGAGCGCGGTGATCGCGGTCCGGTGGAACAGGACCGCAGCGATGCACAGCATGGCCAGGTTGACCAGCCCGGCCAGGCCCAGGCCGGCCACGCAGTCCCAGGTGTTGGCGGTCAGCAGGGTCCGCCGGTCGCGGGCGCTGGTGGCAGTGATCCGGTTCTTCTGCAGGGCCGAATGCAGGTATACCACATGCGGCATGACCGTGGCGCCGATGATGGCGACGGTCAGGCCGAGCGTCCCGGTGCCGCTCAGCCGGGGCACCAGTCCCGCGGCCAGCTGTGAGTACTGCTGACCGCCGGCGACCACGAACAGGTAGAGGAAACCCGCCCCGACCAGCGCCAGCAGGGCGATGATGGCCAGCTCGAACCGGCGGTAGCCGCGCTGCTGCAAAGCCAGGACGACGAACGCCACCGCGGCGGTGATCAGGCCGGCCAGGAACAGCGGCACGCCGAAGATGAGGTTGATGCCGAGCGCCGCCCCGACGAACTCGGCCAGGTCGGTGGCCATCGCCACCACCTCGGCCTGAAGCCACAGCACGGCATTGGCCCGGCGGCCGAACCGTTCCCGGCACAGTTCCGGCAGGCTGCGGCCGGTGGCCAGGGCCGTCTTGGACGTGAGGTACTGCACCAGCATGGCCATCAGGTTGGCCATCACGATGACCCAGACCAGTTCGTAACCGTGCGCGGCGCCGGCCGCGAAGTTGGTGGCGAAGTTCCCGGGATCGACGTAGGCGACCGAGGCCACGAAGGCCGGCCCCAGCAGCCCGAGCAGGGCCCGGACCCGGCCCCGCGCCCGCAGCTCGCCCAGCGTGACTTCACCAGGGGCCCGCTCGACGGGCGGCGCGGCTTCGGCCGTCACCCGGTCACCACGCCGTGCACGAGCTGGGTGAGCGGGGCGCCCAGCGCGCGGCGGCAGCCTTCGACCTCGACCCACAGCGGGCCGCCGAACGGTTCGCGCTCCAGCACCCGGACCAGCACGCCGGGACGGACGCCCAGGCCGGCCAGGTACTGCAGCGCAGCGCTGTCGTCGTCGCAGATCCGGTCAACCTGGAAAGACTCACCCGCGCGCACTCCGGCCAGGGCGGGCGGCCAGTCCTCGGTGTAGTCGTCCGCGGGCTGGCCGGCGGCGGGCGGGATCGGGTCGCCGTGCGGGTCCCGGTGCGGGTGCCCCAGGGCCGCGTCGATCCGCTCGATCAGCCGGTCACTGACCGCGTCCTGCAGGGCTTCGGCCTCGTCGTGAACTTCGTCCCAGCTCATCCCGGCCGCCTGGACCAGGAACGTCTCGATCAGCCGGTGCCGGCGGACGACGTCGCGGGCGTGCCGTTCGGCGTGCTCGCTGAGCACGATGCCGCCCGCGCCGGCCGAAGTGATCAGGCCCGCGGCGCTCAGGCGGCGCAGCATGGCCGACACCGATGGGGCGGCGACCCCGAGCCGGGCCGCGACCTCTGAGGTGGTTACGGCCGGGGCCCGGAAGCTGAGCAGGTAGATGACGCGCAGGTACCTGCCCATGGCCGCTGAACCGGCCGCGGCGCAGCACAAGGTCCCCGCAGCGGCCCGCGCTTCCCTCATGCCTGCTCGTGCTTCCCTCACGCGGCTATTAAAACAGGTCAGTGAGTCATTGTTAATCTCATCATTAGACGTGTCTCATTTGGCCGGTGCGGCGGTCCGGGAGCGGCTGGGGCGAGCGTCCTTCCTGGTGGCCGCGGGTACGGCAGACTGGGCCGGTGACTGTGAACGCTGCGCTGGTGGAATCGGCCGCCGAACGACTGGCGGGGGTGGTGGCCAGTACCCCGCTGGAACGGAACGGGCGGCTGTCCGCGCTGCTGGGCTGCGACGTCTGGCTCAAGCGGGAGGACCTGCAAACCGTCCGGTCGTACAAGGCCCGCGGGGCCTACAACCTCATCGCCCAGCTGGATGAGCGCGCCCGCGCAGCCGGGGTGGTCGGGGCGAGCGCGGGCAACCACGCCCAGGGCCTGGCCTACGCCTGCTCGGCGCTGGGGGTGCGGGGCCGGGTCTACCTGCCGCGCACCACGCCGCGGCAGAAGCGGGACCGGATCGCCCTGCTCGGCGGGGAGATGGTCGAGATCGTGCTGGGCGGCGACACCTATGACGAGGCGTCGGCGGCCGCCTCCCAGGACGCGGAGGCGTCCGGCGCGACGCTGGTACCGGCGTTCGACGACCCGCGGACCATCGCGGGCCAGGGCACGGTGGCCCGGGAGATCGTGGCCCAGCTCGGCCACGCCCCGGACGTGATGGTGATCCCGGTCGGCGGCGGCGGCCTGCTGGCCGGGTCAGTCGCCTGGCTGGGCGAGCGGCACCCGGCGGTCCAGGTCATCGGGGCCGAGCCGTCCGGCGCCGCGTGCGTGGCCGCCGCCCTGGC
>DASWVA010000599.1:0-6046 GCA_036401415.1 Streptosporangiaceae bacterium | reverse complement strand
GGCCGATCGGCGCGGGCAGGGATTCGATCACCGCGTCGTGGTTGGTCTCGTAGAAGAAGATCAGCGAGAGCAGGTCCTCGCCCGGCGCCTCCGGCTGCGGGGGCAGTACCCGGTGCCGGGTGGACCGCCACCGGTCGCCGGTCCAGCGGGCCAGCAGGTCGCCGATGTTGACGGTCAGCGCGGCCGGGTCGTACGGCGCGTCGGACCAGGTGCCGTCGGCCGAGCAGACCTGCAGGCCGCCCCGGCCCGGCTCCCGGTCGAGCACGGTCACGGTACCGAAGTCGGTGTGCGGCCCGATCCGGTACTGGCCCGGCTCAGGCGCGCGGTCCGGGTCCTGAGGCGGGTACCAGTTAAGGTTCACGCCGTAGGTCGGGTGGGAGAGGAACGGCGCGAACCAGTCGGTGGCCAGGCCCAGCGCCACCGCGGACAGCGCCATCAGCTCGTCCGACAGCGTGCGCATCCGGCGGATGTAGTCGCTGACCACCGGCTCCAGCCGCGGGACCTCGGCGGGCCAGACGTTGGGCCGGAACCAGCGGCGGTCGATGGCGGAGTCCCCGGTGGGCTGGTCGGCGGCCAGCGAGAAAGATTCCTTCAGGTCGGGCGGGGTGGGCGTGCCCTCGGCGTAACCATTGGCCTCGGCGCCCGGCGGCAGCCAGCCACGGCCGCCGACCTGGGTCGCGTACCTGGCCTTGACCGCGGCGGGCAGCGCGAAGAACTCGCGGGCCACCGCCCGGGTCCGGGCCCGCGCCCCGTCCGGGACCCCGTGCCCGGTGATGAGCAGGAACCCCGAGGTGCGCAGAGCCTCGTCCATCTGCCGGGCGACGGCGCGCCGGTCGGGTTCGGCCCCACTGAACCACGGGGCCAGGTCGATGATCGGGACAGCGTCAGCCACGGTCCTGTTGTACCAGGCCGACCGGATCGATCTCGAACACCGGGTGGTCGGGGGCGATCCGGCGCAGGTCAGCCTCGGAGGAGTCCGGGCCCACCCCGCCGAAGAACACGCCGACCTCAGCCTTCCACCGCTTGAGGTAGGCCCGCAGAATGGCGGGCTTCTGCTCGTCGCTGACCTCGGTGGCCGTGAACGGCTCCGTGCGGCGGCCCAGCCGCAGTTCGCCGCCGTGCGCGACCCGCATGTTGCGCACCCACTGGGTGTGACCACGCGGGGCGACCAGGTACCGCTGGCCGTCGATGACCAGCAGGTTGACCGGGGTGGTCCGCCATTCGCCGCTCTTGCGGCCCCGGACGGCCAGGACGCGCGAGCCCATGACGCTGACGCCCAGGCCGGTCAGCCCGGCCACGGCCCGGTTGAACACGTTGCGGGTGAACCAGCCGGCCTGCTGGTAGTGGTGAGGCTCCGGTGTGGCGGTCATGAAGGTCTCCTCGGGTCCAGCTCCGATCGCGACGTCCG
Source organism: Streptosporangiaceae bacterium (assembly GCA_036401415.1). GTDB lineage: Bacteria > Actinomycetota > Actinomycetes > Streptosporangiales > Streptosporangiaceae > Bog-532. The sequence continues at coordinate 4,638 of DASWVA010000599.1, read as the reverse complement.
GCTCACGATAAGCCCTCAGGTGACCGGGACGACCCGGACCTCGGTGAGGCGGCCTTCGGCCACGGTGAGCAGGCCGATCGTGCCGTGGGGCTGACGGCGCCGGTCGGTCGGCGATCCGGGATTGAAGATCCGCAGCTCGCCGTCCGACTCGTCCAGCGGGATGTGCGAATGCCCGAACACCACCAGGTCGGCGTCGGGGAACCGGCGCCGCATCCGGCGCAGCCGCCCGGCCGACGCCCCGCTGTCGTGGATCATGGCCACCCGCAGGCCGCCCAGGTCGAGGCTGAGCGTTTCAGGTGCGCCCCAGGCGGCCACGTCAGCCGGGTCATTGTTGCCCAGCACCGCGTGCACCGGCGCGTAGCCGGCCAGTTCGTCGAGCACGGACGCGGTGCACACGTCGCCGGCGTGCAGGATCAGGTCGGCGCTGCGCAGGTGAGCGGCCACCCGGGGCGGGCAGGACTTCCACCGCCGGGGGGCGTGGGTGTCCGAGATCGCGACGATCTTCACGTTCACCGCCCGTCGCGCGGGCTCAGACGCGCCGGGGGCCGCGGTCGGCGATGGTCGGCATCACCGACGTGAGCGCGGCGCTGGCCTGCTGGCGAGCTCGGCGGTCCCGTTCCTGCGCCTCGGCCCCGGCCGTGGCGGCGTTCAGGCGTTCCTCCGCGTCGCGGCGCAGACGGACCCTCTTGCGGGCCTTCATGGTGTGATCAACCGCGAGCGCCAGGACGGCGAACAGGACAGCAACGAGAACAATCAGCGCAATCATTTAGCTTCTTCGCAAGGAGTGGAGCAGTTCCGGGGACGGTGCCAATGCTATGCGGGACCGCCGGTGCGGCCCGCACCAGGCGGTCGGCGCGGCACCGGTCAGGCGGCCGGCGCGGCACCGGTCAGAGCAGTCCGTAAAGCCAGGACGGGCTGGCCACCTGGGCGCCCACGGCGACGCAGCGCCGCCGCAGCTCGCGGTCGGCGGTCACCACGATGCCGTGCCCGCCCTGGTGCCGGGCCTGCCGGACGATCTCATCGTCCCCGGGCCCGGGGGCCGACACGACGAGGACCTCACCGTCCGCCGCCTCGGATTCGGGTCCGCCTCCCGGCGGGGCTCCCCCCGGTCGGGTTCCCCCGGTCGGGGCTCCCCCCGTCTGGGCTCCCCCAAGCGGGGCTCCCCCGGGCGGGGCTCCCCTGGCCTGGCCGCCCGCGGCGCGGGCCCGCTCGGCGATACGGGAGGCCGCCGCGCGAGCGGCGCCCTCCAGGACCAGCAGCACGGTGACCGGAATCAGGCCGGCGGCGGGGGCGGCACCCGGCTCCTGGCCCGGCCCGCGGCCGGCTCCGCCACCGGGGCTGGCTGCGGGGGCGCCGGCGCCGGCCAGCTCACCGGCGGGGATGCCCTGATGGCCGCGTTCGGCCAGCTTGGCCAGCTTGTCGTGCAGCCGGACGGCGGCCCCGGCCCGGTCCCGCCACCAGCCGTCCGGACGCGAGCCGACGACGTTGGCTCCGTCCACGATGATGGTGATCCCGGCCCCGGAAGCCGCGTCAGCGGCCCCCGCGCCGGCGCCCTCGGCCATCGCCCGGCCCCCTCCCGTTCGGTACTGCTTGACCGACGATAACCCGGTCCCCTCCGTCACCGCCGTTCGCGAGCGACCGTAACTCTTTCCCTACCGCGAAAGCGGGCGCTTAAGCTGGCCGCATGGCCGATGCGACGTTTGCCCGCCAGATCACCCGGCTCCGCCAGCGGCGGACCACCCCCCTGGTCCTGGAGCTGGACCTGACCCAGGGCATCGCGGAGGGACCGGCCACCGATCCGCTGAACGCGGTGCTGACCCGGCACAAGATGCGGCTCGGGGATGTGCTCGCCGCGCTGCGCCGCGCCCGCGAAGACGACCGGGTGCACGCGCTGATCGCCAAGGTCGGCGGCCAGCGCATCGGCCTGGCCACCGTGCAGGAGCTCCGGGAGGCGATCGGGGAGTTCCGCGCGGCCGGCAAGCTGGCCTACGTCTGGGCCGAGTCGTTCGGGGAGTTCGGGCAGGGCAACTCGCCGTACTACCTGGCCACCGCGTTCGACCGGATCTACCTTCAGCCCTCCGGCGGCCTCGGGCTGACCGGCGTGGTGGTCGAGCAGGTGTTCCTGCGCTCGGCGCTGGACAAGATCGGGGTCAGCTTCGAGGCCGGGGCCAGGCGCGAGTACAAGACCGCGGCCCACCAGCTGACCGAGCGTGGCTTCACCGAAGCCGCCCGGGAGGAGACCGGGCACCTGGCGGCGTCCATCGCCGCCCAGCTGACCGACGCCATCGCCGAACGGCGGGGCAAGACGCCGGCCGAGGCCCGGGCCCTGCTCGACCAGGGGCCGTTCCTGCCCGAGCAGGCGCTGGCGCAGGGACTGGTCGACGTGCTCGGCTACCGCGACGAGGCGTACACCGCGATCCGGCAGAAGGCGGGCCCGGACGCGGAGCTGCAGTACCTGTCGCGCTACCAGCGGTCGAACACCCTGGCCGACCGGGCCCGGAAGCTGCCCAGCCTGCGGGAACGCTACGTCGCCGTCATCTACGCCAGCGGCCCGATCCGGCCGGGCCGTAGCGGCCGGGGACCGGCGTCCGGTCCCTGGATGGGGTCGGACACGATCACGGCGGCGGTGCGGGCGGCGTCCGCCGACGAGCGGGCCGGCGCGATCCTGCTCCGGGTGAACAGCCCCGGCGGTTCGGCTACCGCATCCGACTCGATCTGGCGCGAGGTCGTCCGGGCCCGGGCCGGGGGCACGCCGGTCGTGGTGTCCATGGGCGACGTCGCGGCGTCCGGCGGCTACTACATCGCGATGGCGGCCGACGAGATCATCACCCAGCCCGGCACGCTCACCGGGTCGATCGGCGTGGTGGTGGGCAAACCCGTGGTCGAAGAGCTGATGGACCGGGCCGGCATCACCACCGACCAGGTCACCGAAGGGGCGCACGGGCGGATGTTCGCCCCCACCCATCCGTTCAGCGAGGACGAGTGGGCCATCGTCAACCGCTGGCTGGACCAGATCTACGCCGACTTCACCAGCAAGGTGGCCAGCGGCCGCGGCATGTCAGAGGCGGAGGTCGAGGCGGTGGCCCGCGGCCGGGTCTGGACCGGCGCGGACGCGGTGGGCAACGGCCTGGCCGACGGCCTCGGCGGTCTGGCTCACGCCGCGGTGGCGGCCCGCCGCCGGGGCGGCCTGCCCGAGGACGCGCCGTTGCGGCTGTTCCCCCGGGTCAGCCCGCTCGACCAGCTGCGGCCGCACGAGAACAGCGAGGACCGGGCCGCGGCGCTGCCGGGGGGCCCGCTTTCGGGGCTGGGGCTGCTGACGGGCGGAGAGGGGCTGACCGGCCTGGCCGCGGCGCTGGGTGGCCTGCCGGGCGGCTTGGGCCAGCTGGTCTGGCCGGCGGCCGGCCCCCTGATGATGCCGGGCTACTGGCGGATCGGTTGACCGACACCTCCCCCACGGCTCCCGCGCGCGCCCTCGGCCGCCATGAGCCGGCGGCGGACCTGGGCGCGGCCCTGTCGGCCTACGCGGCCGGGGTCACGCTGGTCACGGTGGCGGACGGGCGGGACGACATCGGGACCACGGTCAGCGCGTTCTGCCCGGTGTCGCTGGAACCACCGCTGGTGCTCGTCTCGCTGATGGCAGGCTCCTACCCGGCCGCCCTGCTCGGCGGCACCGACCCCGGCGCCGGCACGGTCGACCGGTTCGCGGTGACGCTGCTGGCCGCGAACCAGCGCATGCTGGCCGGCCGGTTCGCGGCCGCCGGGCGCCCGAACGCGCGGCGCATGCTGGACGGCTTCCCCTACCAGCGCGGCCCGCACTCCGGAGCCATCATCCCCGACGGGGGCCTGGCCGCCCTGGACTGCGAGATCACCCAGCGGGTCCCGGCCGGCGACCACCTGGTACTGATCGCCCAGGTGACGGCGGTCCCCTACCTGGCTCCGGCGGGCGACCCCCTCATCCGCTTCCGCAACCGCTACCCCGCCCTCCCCACCGACGGTAACTGAGCATCTGGGCAGGGTTCTGGGCCCATACGTCTGCGTATCCGGGCCTTACTTTCTTCGGGCAGCGCGTCGGCGGTCAGCAGCCGGGGCAGCAGTTCCGGTTCGCGGGTCAGCGCGCGGAAGGTGAGCGCTACGGTCACGTCGTGGCCCGGCCGCTGCACGATCTGGACCGGGTCGCCGGCGCGGACGTCGCCGGGCTGGATGACTCGCAGGTAGGCGCCCGGCAGCGCGGCCTGGGTGAACCGGCTGATCCAGCCGTCACGTTCCAGCCAGCCCTGGAACGTCGCGCACGGGATCCGCGGGCCGGACACCTCCAGGACGACATCGGGCCCGATGCGCCACAGTTCGCCGATCAGGGCGCCGTTGACGTCCAGGCCACTGGTCGTGAGGTTCTCCCCGAAGCTGCCGCTGGCCAGCGCCCGGCCCAGCTCGGCTTCCCACCGGTCGAGGTCTTCGCGGGCATAGGCGTAGACGGCCTGGTCGGTACCGCCGTGATGCTGCACGTCATAGACCCGGTCACCGGCCAGGCCAACCTGGCCGGTGCCCCTGGGGCCCGGCGCGGTGACCGCGACCGGGCCGCCGGCGGGCCGCTTGTCGATACCCGTCGCGCCCAGGCCCTTCCAGGGGTTGGGGCGGGGC